>DLYX01000023.1:8774-8988 GCA_003447545.1 Deltaproteobacteria bacterium
CTGCAGCAGGGCGCACCTGGACCAGCTCTGATGGAAGCAAGACTTTCGAAGGCGAGTTGCAGTCCTATGATTCCGCAACTGGAAAGGTCACCGTGACTCTTGCCAATCGCAAGCGTCTGTCATTCGCCCACGACAAGCTTTCCGCCGAGGATATCGCCTGGCTCAAGAAGAACGGCAATCGTGCGGGCGGAGGCGGTGGAAGTTCGACGAAGGT
>DLYX01000233.1 GCA_003447545.1 Deltaproteobacteria bacterium
ACGACCCAATATATTGACGAGTTGCTCGAAGCCGGCCGTATCCACCTCGACAAGGACTTCCTTGGCAAGAAACTGACGATGCACGACCCGTGCTACCTGGCGCGTCACAATGACGTCCATCAGGCTCCGCGAAAAATTCTCGACAAGATCCCGGGCATGAAGCGCGAAGATGTCGAACAGTCCGAGCGCAAAACCTTTTGCTGCGGAGCCGGCGGCGGTCAGTTCTGGAAAGAGGAAGAACACGACACGGCTCGCATCAATGTGACCCGTCTTGATCAATTGATGGAAACCGAGCCCGATACCATCGCCGTCGGTTGTCCCTTCTGCACGACCATGATGAGCGATGCCACCAAGACCAAGGGGATTGAGGAACAGGTTCAGGTCAAGGACGTCGTAGAACTGGTCGCTGACTCCCTCAAGCGCTCGGAGCCTCGAGAAGAAGGTGCCGCTCCGGAAGCCAGTGAGACGACGATTGAGGAGAGCTGAGGCGCGCCCGGCGGGACTCGATCGTGGGACGAATACGCGATCGGGCTTGCCGGCATGCCTCATTGCGAGCGTCGCGTTTATCCTGCTCCTGCTGGCGGGATGCGGTGAAGGCAATGCGCAAACCGACCCCGTAGCTGAACCGAGCCCGCGGCCCGACTATCCGACCGTCCAACTGGAACCTCTCGGAGGAGCACCCGTAGAGGTTCGGGTCGAGATCGTGGCAACTCCGGAAAGCCGTGCGCGCGGTTTGATGTTCCGGGAGTCTCTGACACCGGGCACCGGAATGTTGTTTATCTTTCCCGAAACCAGACCCTTGTCGTTCTGGATGCGCAACACTCCGATTTCGCTTGATATCCTCTATCTCGACCCCTCCGGCACGATCATCAATATTCATCGGAACACGACCCCCTACTCCGAGAAATCGCTGCCCAGTGAACGCCCGGCGCGATTCGTACTCGAAGTCCCTGGCGGTTATTGCGCCCAAGTCGGCGTGCGGGCCGGCGACCGTGTCGAGTTAGGCGCGCTCGCCAGAACGCCGGCCACCTGAAAAGACGGCCGGGCCGCTCGATAGCCGACATGGACCCTCGAACCGGCGAGGCAACCGGTGACCCGGTCTCCCGTGGCAGTGACGGGCTTGCCTTGCTACTTTTTTGCTCGTGATTATCATCCTCAAGCCAGAAACCCCGCCGGACTCCCCCGACGTTCAGAAAGTTCTTGATGTAGCCGCGGAATTCGAGGGAGTTCAGGCACGCAAGCACGTCGTCGAAGGTGCCAGCCGATCCTTGATCGAAGTCTACCTGATCGGAGCCACAGGTCCGGTGCCAACCGAGGCGTTCGAGAAACTCGATTGTGTCGAAAGCGTCGTTCGTGTTTCGGAGAAATATCGGATTCTGGGCCGCCATAAGGGACAGGTGGAAGCTGTCGGGTTTACCTATCAGGGTCTGACCTTCGATCAGGACTCACTGCATGTGCTGCCCGGGCTCTGCGCGGTCGACTCTCGCCAGAGCGTCGAGGAAATGTTTTCCGCGCTCAAGGACGCCGGCATCCAGACTTCTCGCATGGGTGCCTACAAGCCCCGCACCAGCCCCTACGACTTTCAGGGACTGGGCAAGGAGTGCCTGCCCTATGTCTTCGAGTTGGCCGGGAAATACGACGTCAAAGTCATCGCCATGGAGATTGTCCACGAATCTCAGATCGACGAGATCAACGAAGCACTCGATGCCGCCGGCTCGCCCACCGGTGTCCTGCTGCAGGTCGGCACACGCAACGCGCAGAACTTCGAGATGTTGAAGGTGATCGGCCAGCAGCAACGCTTCCCCGTTCTTTTCAAACGCGGCATGGGGATCACACTCGAAGAATCTCTGAATGCCTGCGAATATGTGGCGAGCGAGGGCAACCGCAACATCATTCTCTGCCTGCGCGGCATGAAGACAAATCTCGGAGATCCGCATCGCAACTTCGTCGATTTCGGTCACGTTCCCGTTGTCAAAAGGCTGACGAGGATGCCGGTTTGTGTTGACCCCTCGCACTCGGTCGGCCGCAAGGAACCGGCCCCCGACGGCATCACGGACATCCAGCATTGCACAGCACAGGGAGTCATCGCGGGCGCCAATATGGTACTGGTCGACTTCCACCCGGATCCTTCGAAGGCTCTTTGCGATGCCCCGCAGGCTCTCACCATTCCCGAACTCGCACCTTATCTGGAAGACATCCAGATTGTTCGGGAAGCCTATGAGAAGCGTCGTGCGCTGGCCGCGCGCGCCGCAACCGCCTGAACCAGTCATGGCGACCGCAACAACAGAGAACATTCGGGTGAGTGTCCGAGCACTGTATCTCGAAGATCGCTCGGATCCAGCCGAAGAGCGGTTCGCCTTCGCCTACCAGATCCAGATTGCGAACGAAGGCACCGAAACCGTGCAGTTGCGACGTCGCCATTGGATCATCACCGACGGAAACGGGGACGTCGAAGAAGTCGAAGGCGAAGGTGTTATCGGCGAACAACCCGTTCTGCAACCCGGTGCGGTGCACGAGTATACCAGTGGTGCGATTATCGAGACGCCTTTTGGAACGATGGAAGGCACCTACGAAATGCACGCAGGCGAGGGGCATGTCTTCCGAGCCGAAATTCCCAGATTTTCCCTCGAAAGGCCCGGCACGCTTCAGTAATCACGGTGCACCCGCAAGCCCCTCACCGAGGTCTCCCCACCCCGCTTGGACCTGACGAGGCGAGAAGCTAGACAGACTGCATGCAGGCTATTCAACGCGCGATTCATCATGTGGCGATTGCTCTCTTTCGAATCTTCTCCCAGTTGTTGCCGATTTCGATCCCGGTCACGTTCGCCGGAGAAGACGCCACTCTGGAACTGAGTCGCGCGATCGGCCGACTGGGTATCCAGAAGGTCCTGATCGTGACCGACAAGATCCTGGTCGAACTGGGGATTGTCGGACAGGTCGCAGCGAAACTGGAAGCCGCGGGCGTCGCCAGCGTGGTTTACGATGGCGTCGAACCCAACCCGACTTTCGACCAGATCGATGCCGGACGTGCACTCCTGCGGTCCGACACTTGCGGCGCAGTAGTCGCGATCGGCGGAGGCTCCCCGATGGATGCCGCCAAGGTCATTGCGGCCTGCGGCACCAATTCGAAAGATCCACGCAAGCTTGCCGGGATGATGAAGATTCGAAAGCGCCCGCTTCCCATATTCGCCCTCCCCACCACGGCCGGCACTGGCTCCGAAGTCACGATCGTGGCCGTTGTCTCGGACACCGAAACGCATGAAAAAAAGCAGTTCATCGACCCCAAACTGGTACCTCTGATGACCGCTCTGGATCCTGCCTTGATGGCGGGCATGCCACCTCATGTCACCGCGGCCACGGGCGTCGATGCTCTGACCCATGCCGTCGAATCCTTCCTGTCGAAAACCTCGAATGACCAAACGGAAACCTATATCCGAATGGCGATTCCGCTCATTTTCGAGAACCTGCCGCGAGCATTCTCCAACGGAGATGATCTTGAAGCGAGAGGTGCTATGGCGATGGCCTCGTATTATGCAGGCATCGCCTTCACGCGCACCAGTGTAGGCTATGTGCATGCGATCGCCCACACTTTCGGGGCCCGCTACAATACGCCGCACGGCCTCGCGAATGCCATCACGCTGCCCCACATCCTGAAGTTCTCGGCACCCGCCGCCAACGAGCGTCTCGCAGCGCTGGCCGCCATGATCGGCATCGAGCAGGGAAGCGCCGAGCAAAGAGCCGATGCTTTTCGCGCTGCGGTCGATGAACTGCTTCGCCAGCTGCAGATCCCGACACACCTCGAAGACCTGCAATTGAAGGACATTCCCTCGATCGCCCAACAAGCCCTTGCGGAGGGCTGGGCCAATTACCCCGTACCTCGCTACATGGAGCAGGCCGAATGCGAGGATATTCTGCGGGCCATCGCACCCGCGTCGGTTCGCTAACCAACTCTGGCAGAACTCTCGAGCCTCACCTCGACAAGGCGGTCAAACGCAGCCTCGAACAGCTCCCGCCGCCAACTGCGGAACGATCGAACCCAGCCCTTCGAAACGCGCATCCTTGGTTTGGCCGCGCACCCAGCGAACATAAATCTGCTCGAGCACCACGGCGGTCTTGAAGAGGGCAAAGGTTTCGTAAAAGCCGATCTCGCTCATATCGAGCCCGGTTCTGGCCGCGTAGCGCTCGGCAAGTTCATCGCGTTTGAGAAATCCGTCGAGGGTGGAAACGCCACCAACGGTCCCGCGGCCGATATCATCCGTCGCCTCCGACCAGTAGCCCAGCAGGGTGCCGAGATCGACCAGGGGGTCTCCCAGAGAAGCCATATCCCAATCGAAGATTGCGACCAGACGCCCGGGATCGTCGGCGCCATACATGCAGTTATCCAGCTTGTAGTCATTATGCAGCACGCTCACCGACTGGGGGACCGGAATATGCTCCAGACACCAGGCCGCGGCTCGATCCATATCGGGAATCTCGCGGGTCTTGGCGGCTTCCCAACGCCCCAACCAGCCCCGCACCTGTCGCTCCACAAAGCCGTCGGGGCGCCCGAGCGTCGAGAGTTCCGGGGTCGAGGTATCGACCAGATGCAGGTCGGCGAGAGCATCGACGAGATCCTCGGAGATACGCCGGCGCAACGCCGGATCCTCGGGCAGGAAAGCGGGCCATTCCGAACGGATCACGTACCCTTGTCGCCGTTCCATCACGAGAAAAGGCGCCCCGAGCACACTCTCGTCCTCACAAAAGCCCAGCGGGCGTGGCGAATGAGGGAATTGCGGGGCCAGACCTGCGAGCGCTCGAAATTCGCGCCCCATATCATGCGATTTGGGGGCCACCGGACCGAGCGGCGGACGTCGCACAACCAATTCCTGATCTCCGAAGGAAACCATATAGGTCAGATTCGCATGTCCCCCGTGGAACTGGGTGACGGACATCGGGCCGGTGAGCCCGGGGACCGTCGCCTGCAACCACGCAGCCAAAGCTGCTTCATCCAATTGTTCGTCTGCGCGAACCTCGCCGGGATTATCCATCTTCATCGAAACGCTCCTTGTCCTGCCAAAGACAATGGCGAATTCGCCCCCCCGATGTCCAGTACCAGAAGAAACTATCCTTTGGATCCGTGGCCTTTCGCTTGCTGCATCGATCCGGGACCGTCACTATTTGCGAAGCATGCGAACCCTTTCGAAATTCCTCCAAGCAACCCTCGCCGGCCTCGTCCTATGCGCGGGCGTCTCGCTATCCCACGCCAGCCCACAGCATGGCCTGGCAATGCATGGCGACCTGAAATACCCGCCGGCCTTCACCCATTTCGGGTACGCCAACCCGGACGCGCCCAAAGGGGGACGTTTCCGAACCTCGACGCTGGGCACGTTTGACAGCTTCAATCCATTTCTGGTGCGCGGGAACCCCGCCGCCGGACTCGGCAACATCTGGGATACCCTGATGACGCCGTCGGCCGACGAACCATTCAGTCAATATGGCCTGCTGGCGGAATCGGTCGAGGTCGCGCCCGACCAGTCCGAAGCCACCTTTACCTTGCGGGAGAACGCACGATGGCACGACGGCAAGCCGGTCACGCCCGAGGACGTGATCTGGTCTTTCGAGACCCTGCGCGACAAGGGCCAACCCTTCTACCGGGCCTACTATGCTGGCGTTACCGCCGTCGAGAAAACCGGCCCGCGACAGGTCCGCTTTCAA
>DLYX01000636.1 GCA_003447545.1 Deltaproteobacteria bacterium
TATCCGGTCTCCATTCTATCGGTCGCCGTTGCTGTGACCATGGTGCTTCTGGTGTTCGTGATCCCGGTTTTCGGGGAACTCTTCGGTAGTTTCGGGCAGGCGCTTCCCTTGCCGACGCAGTTGGTCATCAACCTCTCGGATTTTGTGATTCAGTACGTGCATTGGATGCTTTTGAGTTTCGCGTTGGTGGTCTTCGGAATACGGCAGGCGGCCCGGACGGAACAGGGACGAACGATTCTGGATCGGCTGCTGTTGAAAATGCCGGTGCTCGGTTCGTTGTTGCTCAAGGCCTCGGTAGCCCGATTTTCCAGAACTCTCGGAACGCTGGTCTCCTCGGGCGTCCCGATTCTGGATGCGCTGACGATCACGGCGAAAACCGCTGGCAACAAGGTGGTTGAAAAAGCCGGCTTTTCCGTTCGGGAAAGTATTAGCCAGGGGCATACCATGCTCGAGCCCTTGCTGGCCTCGGGCGTTTTTCCCCCGATGGTCTGTCAGATGATCGGTGCCGGTGAGATGACCGGGTCGATCGATCAGATGCTGCAGAAAGTCGCTGATTTCTACGAAGAGGAAGTCGATAACGCGGTGGCCAACCTGACGGCATTGATGGAGCCTCTGGTGATCGTGGTACTGGGTGTGATCATCGGCGGATTGGTGGTCTCGATGTATCTTCCGATCTTTCAGATGGGCTCGGTCCTCGGCGCCTGATGGACCGAGAGGGGATGACGGCGGCATCGCCCGCTCGCGGGATGCGTATCCTGCTCCTCGCTCGACTCCTGATTGTCGCTACCTTTGTCGTCGCTATTCTGAGCTGGCTCTTTGCCACTAGTGCGGTGTTCTTCGCCGGTGAGTTCCGCCCGGGAATGATCCGCGCGATCGCGGTGGACGGGTTGGCGCTGGCGGCCCTGGCAGTTGCTTCCGGGTGGTTGGCCCAAAAGCTCGAAGGTGCCCAGCAGGAACTTTTCCGCACGAATGCGGCCATGGATCGTTTGAGTGCGGTGCATGCCGCCTTGGCGACTGGTCTCGAGTGCGGCGTAGTTGTTCTGGATGGAGTTGGTCAGATCCGGTCGGCCAATCCGGCCGCACAAAGGATTCTCGGTTGTCCGACACAGGAACTGCTGGGTCGCCGACTGACTTCGTTGGTCCCGCTCCTGCTGCGAGGGCAGCCGGATGCCGGCGGGTTTCAGGACTGCGAGCAGCGATTGCCTTCGGGGCAATCGCGCAAGCTGCACATCCGCCGTGTGCCGCTCGACAATTCGGAAATTCGCTCTGGCGGCGAGGTTGTCGTTCTGCAGGAACTTTCAGCCGAGCCGATTGTTGCAGGGGCAGCCGCGCTGTCGCTACCTTTGTCCGAAAATAACCTGCAGGCCCAAAAGGATTTTCTGGTCGGCGACGGGAGCGGGATGCAGGAGGTGCGACGGTTGATCGGTAAAGTCGCGGCGGCACCGGCTACCGTGTTGATCACTGGGGAGAGCGGCACGGGCAAGGAGCTGGTGGCTCAGGCGATTCATGCCGCGAGTGAACGAGCCTCCGGCCCCTTTGTCGTGGTGAATTGTGGAGCGATTCCCGAAGGCTTGATGGAGAGCGAATTGTTTGGCCATATCCGGGGTGCCTTCACGGGAGCGGAGAGCCACCGGACGGGCCTGTTTCGGCAGGCGCAGGGCGGGACCCTGTTTCTCGACGAGGTTGGGGAATTGACACAAGCGCTTCAGGTGCGACTGCTGCGTGTCCTGCAGGAAAAGGTGGTGACACCGGTCGGCGGCAAAAATCCTGTATCGCTGGATGTGCGCGTGTTGGCGGCAACGAATCGATCGCTCGAGGCTGAAGTTCGCGCAGAGAGATTTCGGCAGGACCTCTTTTACAGACTCGCTGTGATCACGATTGAAATTCCGCCGCTGCGCGAAAGGATGGAGGATCTGCCGGCGCTTCTCGAACATTTCCTGCAGCAAGCAGTGCTACGTCACCGCCGAGCCATTCGTGGAATCGATCGGGAGGCGATGCAATGCCTGCAGGGGGGCCGCTACCCGGGGAACGTGCGGGAACTGAAAAATATCGTCGAATACGCGGTGACTCTCGCCGAGTCGGAGGAGTTGACGCGAGAGGACCTTCCCGAGGCGTTGCGCAAAATAGCAGGAACCCCGGACCCCGAAGAAATTGCCCCGCACGCAACCCTGGTAGCCGAGGTTCCGGTCGGAGGCGGAGATCAGACGCGACAGGATTTGCTCGATTTTGCGTCCCGGATCTCCGAGAGTTTGGATGAACGACTGGCACGGACCGAACGAGATCTGATTCTCGAGGCGCTGGATCGCGCGTCTGGAGTCAAAAAGCACGCGGCCGCGCTGCTTGGCGTGAATTATCGGTCCTTGCGTCACCGCCTCCAGAAGCACGGAATTGCGGGCCGCTCGGGCCGGGCGCGCTTTTGAGAATGGCGCGGCTCTCCCGCCGCGATTGTTGCCGCCCCAGCATGCGCACGTTTTGTCAGCGGTGTTCGGATTTTGCCACCGCGTGTACGAAAACGTCGAAATCCTGCCGCTCGGGCAGCGTCAGAAACATGACGTTTCGGACAAATCCCGTCCATGGAAGTAAATAAGTCAATAATAACAAGGACTTACCTGAATTGCTCCACGGGCGCTCCACGTGGCACCGACCTTGCAACGGGAGGGATTGGAAGCCGCGCGCCGATTCGCGTCGGCAAAATAGACCGCGGTGGTAGCGCAACGGCGCTCGGTACCGACACTGGAGGATGGCAAATGGAAATGATCAAGAACCTGAAGGAGCGAGACGAAAAGGGCTTTACCCTGATTGAATTGCTCGTCGTTGTAGCAATCATCGGAATTTTGGCGGCGATCGCGATTCCGCAGTTCTCGGCCTACCGGGAGCAGGGTTTCGACGCTCAGGCCTCTTCGCATCTGCGTAATATTGCGCTGGCACAGGAAGCCTATTTCGCGCAGGAAGCCACCTATGCAGCGGATGTCGCGTCACTGGCCCCGGCCGTGCAGACGGATTCGGATATTCCGGTCACCGTGGCTCTCAAGACCGGTGGTTTCACGTTGCAGGCGGCCCACGCCAGCGGCGGTAAAACTTTCAACTGGGACTCCACGCTGGGTGGTTTGCAAGCCGATAGCGGCGGCGAATAGATTTCATCTCAGCGAGCTTTCGAGAAATGGCGCCACTCCTCCGGGGGTGGCGCCATTCTTGTTTCAGGCTCTTTTTCAGAGGCCGCTCCGAGGGATCGCTGGCCAGTAGGGGCGGGGAATGCGACCATGACATCCGTGGATTTGGAAACTTTCATGCTTCTTCTGGTCTTGGTGACGGGGGCGATGGTTGGCAGTTTTTTGAATGTCGTCATCCATCGTGTCCCCCGTGGGGAAAGCGTTGTTACCCCGCGATCACGTTGCCCGAGCTGTCAGCACGAAATTTCCTGGTGGGAAAATATTCCTGTGGTCTCGTGGCTTCTGCTCCGAGGGCGTTGCCGGGGCTGTGGGGAAGCAATTTCTTTCCGCTACGTTCTGGTGGAGATCCTGGCTGCCCTTCTCGCGGGCCTGTTGTTTTTCAGATTTGGCCCGACGGTAATTTTTCTATTCTTTACGTATTTTGCCCTCAATCTGCTCGCGCTGACCTATATTGACCTCGACCATCAATTATTGCCTGACCGCTTGACCTTGAGTGGCTTGGGGGTCGGGTTGCTGGGAGCGCCGTTCGTTTTACCCGGGGAGCCCGGCCCGGCATTTCTTTTCGCCCTGCAGGGGGCGCTGGTGGGCGGAGGACTGCTTTACGGGGTTGCCTGGGCCTACGAGAAAATGACCGGGCGACAGGGCATGGGCGGCGGCGATATCAAATTTCTCGCCATGATCGGGGCTTTTCTCGGCTGGGAGGGCGCGCTGCTTTCGCTCTTTCTCGGGTCGCTGGCGGGGTCGCTGATCGGCTTGGCGCTCATGCTCGGCCGCGGCGCGAATCGTCGATTGGCATTGCCGTTTGGTCCTTTTCTGGCGATTGGTGCTCTGGTCACCCTCCTGTGGGGGCCGCAGATCCTGCACTGGTATTTCGGCTCGCTGCGGCTCTGATTTTTGTTGGCGAACGTTTTTTTCGCCGGCATACTGGGAAGAGCACCGGCAGCCAGGCGCGCAAAAGGGAGAACAACGCCATGACTCATGAAAATTGGACCACGCAAGCGAAAAGCAGCATGCGAATTGCGTGCGCGACCCTCGGAGTACTCGGATTGATTTCGACGGGATGGTTGACGGCAGCGAACGCGGCCATGTCGGTTGTGGGCTCGAGTTATGGCCGTGATTGCTATCTCAGCGCCTCGATGGGAGGCGATAGTCAGCAAGAGATTCATAAATGTCGGATGGCCCTGACCTTGGAACGTTTGGGGGATCGCGACCGCGCGGCGACTCTGGTCAACCTGGGAATCATTCTGACCCATGCGGCGCGCCACGATGAAGCGATCAGTTCATTTGATTCTGCGGAGAAGATCAATCCGGGCCTCACCGAGGCGATGATCAATCGGGGGAACAGCTATATCCACCAGCGAGAATTCATGCTTGCGATTGCGGAGTATGATCGCAGCCTGAAGCTGGGCACACGTCGGCGCGCGGAGGCTTTTGCGAACCGCGGTCTCGCCCACGAATACGTGGCGGACTATCCGCGAGCAGCAAGCGATTATGCGTGTGCGCTCGCTCATCGCGAGGGCTTTCCCAAAGTCGACCGTGGTCTGACTCGCGTGCGTACCAAAGGGGTCGAGATTCCGGAATGTCCCGTCGAGTTAATCGTGAGCTACGATACAGACTGAGGGCTCCGGACGGGCGTCTTGCGCTCCGGCACACGATGATCGCCTCCGGGATTGTTACTCGATTCCGCCAGGTTTAATTCTGCCGAATGCCTCTTTGCAGAAACGTTCGTCGGTGGCCCGGAGATCGTGGTTTCACGGTTCCCGAATTATGTCTGGTTTTGACTTTGATGGGGATCCTCGGAGGCATCGGGTTGTTTTCCCTCCGATCGCAGTTGGATGGTGCGCGTTTGACCGAGGGGGCGGCGCGCATTGCGGCGACGCTTTTTGAGTCGCGGGCGGGCGCCATCCATGAGGGACGCATCTGGCGGGTCGAGGTGTATCGGAATGCTCTTCGGCTGCATGCGGGCGGGCGAAATTTTGGCGGAGTTCCGATGCCCGAGGGGGTGCGGCTTACGTTGAACTCGAATGGGGATGTTCGTTTCTACCCGGATGGGCATGCCGAAAACGGAACCTTTCGTCTGGCCAATCCGTTCGGGGAAAAAACGGTAGTCCTCAACCAGCGCGGTCGTGTGCGGTTGCCATGATGCCGGGGAAGGAGAATCGACAGTTTCGTCGCGGCATTGCTGATTCCGGGTTCGGCCTGATCGAAGTGCTGGCCGCCCTTTGCCTGATCCTTGCGGCGAGCATGGTCAGCTTGTCCGCGGGTTCGGCGAGTTGGCGCGCTTTTCGTACCGCTCGTCTCGAGGCGGAGGGGCTGGCGGCCGGTCGCGACAAAATAGAGGAATTGATCGCTCTGCTCCCTGCGCGCAGGGTGGGCGGACACGATCAATGGGGCCATGGAACGGCCCAGTTTACCCGGACCTGGCAAGTCCGGCCCTGGGTTGGATACCCGGGT
>DLYX01000065.1 GCA_003447545.1 Deltaproteobacteria bacterium
GTGGGACATCCACCAGCATCGCCTTCGTACAGCTTTCCTCGCTGGTGTTCAGCAGCGTGCCGTCATTGAGTCCCTCGAGCAAGCTGGCTCTCGCGGCGAGATCGATCGCCTTTCGGGAACGTGCGGCCGGACGTTTGAGATCGATCTCGCTGACCGCTTGTGCGGGGCAGCTGATGCGCTCATCGGCACCACCGAAGCAGCCCCAGAGCCGGAACTGGCAACCCGGCGCGGCAAGATCAAAGTCGCAGGTTGCATCGCCCTGAGCGCAGATAGCGATAGGTCTGGGGAGCCCATTCCGCGCGATGGGGACCCCACCGGGTCCGGTTTCCACGACCCATTCGGCAGCGCAGTCCGTTTTGCTCGAGCCACCGCCGGGGATTCTCAGGTCGGTGGGTGCGATCTCGCAAGTCAGGTTACAGCGACTGCTCTCGGTGCCGTTCAGGTCGCCGTCATCGCATTGCTCCCCGCACTCGAGGGTACCGTTGCCGCAAACCTCGACGTTACAGGTATTGGAACAACCATCGCAGGAGTCGAGATTACCATCATCGCAACGTTCGCCAATCTCGAACGCGCCGTTGCCGCATACAGCATCATTTCGCAGACAGGCGAGATTGATCTTGTTGCCGACCACCGAGCGGCCGCCGGCATCCCGGGCACCTACACTCAGCGGTTTGGCCGCCAGGGAGCGACCGCCCACCGGGACTACGAACTCGAACGAATTCGTGCAGAGGCCGTCCTCGGGCAGATTGGGTCCATTCTGCAAAGTGGTCGTTCCGGATTTCACGGTCCCACCCAGACCGGTGAGTGCTGACGCGACCACAGCGGCATTGCTCAGGTCGACGGGATCCCGGCCGAAGCCGACTCGCGGCTTACGCAACTTGGCAAAGACAATGGGCTCTGCGTCGCAGAGCGGTTTCTCGGGATTATTGACACCGAGGCAGGCACTGACCTCCCAGGCACAGGAATTGTTGATCACGCCATCCTGATCGCAAATGGGATCCCCGTCGGTACACGACTGTTCGTTATCGGGGTTGCCGTTGCGATCCAGTGCCGGGTCCGCTGTGACGAGGTCCCACTGGACCAGGCAGCCGTTGCGGGCCTTGGTCCCGGGGATGCGAATCCCGTCTACGCCGGTTGGCTGACACGTGTCTTCGCAGCCATCATCATTGTCGAGATTCCCATCGTCGCAGGATTCGTTGCATTCAAGAATACCATCGCCGCAGAGATCGTCGATTCGACTACAGTCGGAACTGCAACCGTCACAGTTCCGGATGTTGCCATCGTCGCAAACCTCGCCCTCATCGGTCGTGCCGTCGCCACACGCACTCGCGCATTCCGGGAGCACGACCGGCGGCTGCGCCCCATCGAGAGAGGGGTCGGAGACGGGTGTAATTATCGGATCCGAGCCGTTGTCGGCGCTGATATTGCCGGTGATGGTCGGTTCCACGGTGTCGTAGATCAAAACATTTGCATACGAGGCCAGCATGGTGCCGGCAATCGTGATGGCACCGCGGGCCCGGATCTCGTTGACGCCAAGTCCTTGGTAGACAAAGCCGGCCCGGGTATCGATCTCGGCGCCTGCCGCCACATTGACGGAACAGCCGGAGAGAAGGACCATACCGCCGAGGCCATCGCGCCCAGTGCCTTCGGCATCGAGCTCTCCAAGGATCTCTGTGCTTCCACCCGAGAAAATTTCCACAAATCCGCCACCTCCCGGGGAGGTCAGATCGGCATCCCGGATGATGCTGTTTCCGGTCGCTGCGATGGAGATGCCACCGCCACTTCCGTAGCTGCCGCCGGCGCGCAGGTAGAGTGAACTGCCGGGATGCATGGTGACACTGCCGCTGGTAGTGATATCGACTTCACCGCCAAAGCACTGGGTGCCGCCCTGGAATCGTAGCTCGGAGCGTAGATCGATATCTCCGCCCGATTCAATCGTGAGTGGTGAGCCGTCCCCGCAATTTTCGTCGGCACCAGCCCCGCCCTTGCCGTTCATGATCCCGGAAATATCGACAAGGCCTGCGGGAGCGGAAAAGTCGATGGAACCGGCTTCGCCGTCAGGACCGCCGCCGGAGGCCTCGATCTCTCCGTTGAAAATGATGTTCCCGCCCGTGCTGCTGAAGAAGATCGGTCCGCCGCCGTATGCGCCGCCTTGTGTGGTGATCTCGCTACTCACAACGAGGTCGCCGCCCGCATATGCGGAGAAGTCTCCGCCTGCGGAGTCCGCGCCAGAGGCATTGAGAATCATCTCGCCGGATAGTGTGATCGGCCCGGAGGCATCGATTGAAATCACCCCTCCCTGCGCATCGGCGCCGGTGGCGGAGGAGCGCAGCTCGCCGGCTGCGGTCACGGCGCTGCCGGGAGTTTCCAGAGCCTTGATGTAGATCGAGCCCGCGTAATTGTCACGGACGTCAATGATACTCCCATCCTCAAGGGAGATGTCTCCCGCGAGGGCCTCCAGGTCGACACGAGATTGCGCCCCATTGCCGTCAATTTCAGCACCGCTGCGCATCGTAATCGTTCCGGCTTTGAAGGTGATGCGCCGGAGGACCGGATCAGGCAGAGACTCGATCGTGACTTTGGCCGAAGCCGCGAAGACCAGGTCGGTCTCTGCGCCAAATTCCAGAACGGAGCCGGCATCGATGGTGACGGCGCTGCTGATTGTACAGGGGTTCCCCGTGCACAGATCGCTGGCTTCCGTGGCCAAGCCGGTTCGTGGCAGCAGGACAAATAGAGAAAGAAGGCAAATTTGAGCAAATGATTTCAAGGGAACCCCTCCCAGGGATAAATTTTGGGGATTTTGTGTGCGATCCAACCGGATCTGGTTTGCCTGATTCAAGTTTCTGTCCGGGGCCACAAGCCAAGCCAACCCTGAAATTATCATGGGTTCCAAAAAAAGCACAAGGCTTTAATTCGCAGCCCTGTAGAGGGTGCTATGTGCTCAGGTATGCATCCGGGGCAAGTGCTTCGGCATCCGGGAAAGCACCTCAGCCTCATGCTCTGCCAAAGTGCGGAGTCGTTCGGAAACGTCGTGATCTCCGGCGATTTCCTCAGCCAGAGTCACATAAGATCTGTGATGTCGGGCCTCGCTGGCCAGGAGGCCACGATAAAGATCTCGCAACTCCGGGTCGTCGAGATGATCGGCGAGCAATTTCATGCGCTCGCAGCTTCGTGCCTCGATCAAGGCGAGACAGAGCAGGGTGTCGAGGAGCCGATCCGGCTCGCGGGTGCGGACGGCGGCCAGTAATTCCCCGGCGTAAGGGCTCGCTTTTTGCCTCTGAAAAGTCATGCCGAGACGAGATAGATGGCCCAGAACTGTCTCGAAATGAGCGAGTTCTTCGCGCGCCAGACGTGCGAGAGGAATTTGCAGCGGTTCCAGATGAGGGTAGCGAAAGAGCAGCCTGATGGCGGTCGAGGCCGCCTTCTTTTCGCAATGCGCGTGGTCGACCAGAACCTCTTCCATTTGGAGAGAGGCCCGGTCGACCCAGGCGCGATCGGTTGCGGATGCCAGATTCAGCATCGTGTCGTGTCGGCTTTCATGCCGACATCTTACTTGGTGGGATCGGGAGTCACCACCTTCTCTGGCGCGACAATTTCGATCAGCTCG
>DLYX01000192.1 GCA_003447545.1 Deltaproteobacteria bacterium
AGCGATTGACAGGGCATCGGCTTACGCAGGTTGGGGAAGGGGGCGGATTTTTTCTCTGTGGCCGCGATTTACCGTTGACCTAAAGGGGACTCTAATAATATACCTTTCTCCAAGTTTGGACCGTTCTCCATGAATTTACCCAATATTGACAGTGATATTACGCCGGGGCGTCGCGAGCGCCGGCGTCGCGAGTTGCGCGAGAGGGTGCTGGCCGTGTCGCTGGAGTTGGTCGCTGACAAGGGCTTCGATGCCACGACCGTCGAGGAGATCGCTGAGGCAGCCGATATCGCGCCGGCCACCTTTTTCAATCATTTCCAGAGCAAGGGCGGTCTTCTCGGGGAGATCACCGCACAAGTGGTTGCGTCAGTGGAACTTCTGATCGAGGCCCATCTTCAGGAGGATGCCAATGTTGCGGCGCACCTCGAGGGCCTTGCGCGGCATGCGGCTGCGCTGATCTCGGAGCAGCAGAAGCTGGCTCGCGAGGTCATGCTCGAGATGCTGCGGTCGAGTTCGCGCCCCGAAGATGCGGCCCCCTATTTGGCCAGTCTGGGACGACCGATTGCCTTGCTTCTCGAGCGAGGTCAGGAGCGAGAGGAAGTTCGTGCCGATCTCGAAGCGGAGTTTCTGGCCGAGATGGTGCTGGGCGCGTTGCACGCGACCTTGACCCAATGGCTGTCCGACGAATCCTATCCCATTGTTGAGCGGCTCCCCCGAGCCGCATCTTTTATTTGTGAAGCCATCCGTCCAGTCGGTGTGGTTTCGAATTCCCGGGCCGATGCCCATGAGGTTTTTTGAGATGAGTATCCCTGATTTTGATTACGGCAAGTCCGATTTTTGGACCTGGGACAAACCGATGTATGACCAGCTTCAATGGCTTCGGGAGAACGACCCGATCCATTGGTCGGAGAAGTCCGGTCTCTTTATTTTGACTCGGTTCGAGGACGTGATGTTCGCATCCAAGAACAACGAAACCTTCTGCTCGGGTGAAGGCGTGCTCCCCTCGAACCCGGCGAAACTGGGCCTGATCGATGAGGACGAACCCCGCCATCAGAAGCTTCGGCGTTTGGTGAACAAGGGATTTACCCCTCGAATGGTGCGCAAGATGGAAGAGGACTTCGAGGGTATCGTCAAAGATGCGCTTGATGGGGTCGCACATACAGGACGCTGCGATTTTGTTCATGATATCGCTGTGCCGCTGCCGCTTTTGATCATTGCGGACATGATCGGCGTTCAACCCGACGATCGTGCCAAGTTTCACTAATGGTCAGATTGCATGATTCTGGCACAGGGCAATATGCACGAGCCCGGAGTTGTGGAAGCAGCCGCGAATGCGTTTGTGGAATACGGCCAATATTGCACCGGGATCCTCGAGGATCGTCGAGCGAATCCCCGAGACGATTTGATGAGTATTCTGGTAACGGCGAAAGATGAAGGCGTCCTTGTCGATCATGATCACGCCGGGATGGACGAGGTGATCGTTCTGGACGAGCAGCGCCAACTGAACAACGATGAACTCATCATGTTCTGTGTACTTCTGCTCGTGGCTGGCAACGAAACCACCCGGAATGGTCTGTCCGGTGGCATGAAGCTCCTGGTCGAAAACCCCCATATTGCGGAGCAACTGGCAGCGGACCCTGACCTGATCAAACCTGCTGTGGAGGAGATGCTTCGTCTGACCTCCCCGATTATTTCCTTTGTTCGCACAGCCACTTGCGATACCGAGATCCGAGGGCAGAAGATTGCCAAGGGGGAAAAGGTTTTGATGCTCTACCCGTCGGCCAATCGGGACGCCGAGGTCTTCGAGGATCCGGATCGATTTATCATTGATCGAAACAAGACCAATCTGGCTTTCGGCATCGGCAACCATTTTTGCCTGGGTGCGAATCTCGCGCGGATGGAAATGCGAGTGGCTTTCCGTGAGTTGCTCCGCCGGACGCCGGGGATGAAATACGCGGGCGAGGAGCCCGAGATGGCACCGTCGGCTCTGGTCCGCAGTTTCCAGAAGATGGATCTGGTTTTCACGCCCGAGACCGCATAGGCGCTTGCTTTGCCCGCGGACCCGCCAACAAGGGCGGGTCCGCCTCGGCAGATGGCCTCTGCCAATTCAGCTAGCGTCGGGATCGGTTGCCGGATCGCCACAGCGCGGGTCATTCTCCTGAAGCAGGTCGATCAGGGTCTGGCTGAGCGGAATGTCAACGCACCCGTTGGTTTTTTCGCAGATGAAATCGGTTTCCCTCGCATCCACATGGCAACCGAAGCACTCACCTCCGAATTGATTGATGACTTCGTCGCGCCCGCGTACACGAATTTCTGTTCCTGCTTCCGAGACTGCGAGTTCAAAATACTCCCAGTTGTTATTCTCAGGATCGAAGTCGGGGCCTCGTTTGACCATGGCCTCTCCGGGAACCAACTGGAGTATGGTTCCAATGGGGTATTGCTCTCCGGGGGTGAGCTTCTCGGCCAATGCAATTGCCTCATCGAGAAAACCGAGGGTATTGGCGATCCGGAGGTTGCGTACCCGTGGTTGCTCGGCGAGACACCGAAAATCGGCGGCTGTCGCGACGAAATCTGTCGGTACCGGCGTCGGAGTCGGGCCCGGTGCCGGGCCCGGCGGTGGGCCCGATCCCCCACATGCGAAGGCAAAAAGGGCGAGCGAGACGACTACTGTGGTCTTTGTGAAATCCAGCACGGCCGAACCCTACCAGCATATTTGTTCCCGACTCTATCAAAAGTGGACGTTCGGTCGCGATAGGGGCCTGATCGAC
>DLYX01000018.1 GCA_003447545.1 Deltaproteobacteria bacterium
ATCAACCCATCCGTCACCGGAGAGGGTCGCAGTACTGCCATTCACGTTGTGCGGATTGGTGGTGGTGATGTCGAAGGTGGTCGGTGCAACCCGGCTATTGATCTGGCTCAGAACGTTATTCGATCGAGAGTTGATATAGTTTAGGTGCGTATTCCACGGCTGGGACGAGTCGAGCGATTGCAGATGGCTCGTCCACATCGACATGTAGCTGCTATTGTAGGTAGTGCTGATGATATCGTGCAGGTGTCCGAGATAAAGTCGGCGGCGGACAGGGTCTGCGGTCAATTTTGAACATTGACTGTTGGCAAAGATCGTCCTTCCGGCGTCGAAGGCAAAGTCCATGTCATGCGGCAAGAACATGACACGTCCATCCGGTCGGGCATAGTACATCCCATTGTGTTGGCTATTGGCACCTGCGTTGTCGCCTGCACCCGAGAGAACTGCGTAGGCCATGCCCCGCAGCCAGGCATCAACATCAACGACGTCTTCGAGACCCTCTTCGAAAGCCGCGCCGCTCTGGCTAAACTTTTTATTATAGGCGATGATGGGTGCAAATTCGTCCGCTTCCCTATTATTCTTCTTCAGGAAAAACCACCGGTATTTCTCCTTATCGTCGCCGAGGTTGCTGACGTTGACGCCAGTGACCCCGTCGGGGTTTGGCAGCTTAAAGCCGTTCGCATCGGCATTATTTGGGGTGTAAAGCAATTCATACTCGTAGAGGTTACCGTCAGAGCCATTCTCGAACTGCGAGTCGAGGAGAACCGGGTCGTAGCGTGCCATCTGCAAGACCGCCGACCGGGTATGCACGGTCTTTGGTGTGATCACATTAACAAAGTCGTAGTAGCGTGAAACGATCCCTCCGGAGTTGGCAATCATGAAGTCGAACAGGATCTCAAACTGTCCCTGGCCGACCCCCTCTGAGCGGTCGATCGCGAGTGATTTGTGAATGCCGCGGTAGAGTTGGTCAGAGCCGAATCGCATGTTGAATCCAACTCGATTCACTTGGTTACGTGCCCGTTGGCTCCCTTTAAGACGAAGTTTTACGTCGTAGTAGATGTCGCTCTCACGATCGATGATCGTTGCCCCGATGCGATCGTTGCTCATCACCTCGGTCGGTTGGTGAATAAAATCACGGTCGGCGTTGGTGACGACGATGCGGAAGTTGTGTTGCCCATTGTCTTCGGCGAGGCCGTCATCGACCTTGAATAGGGCGCGGGATTCCGGGCCTGCGATTGGGTAAGTTGCAGTGGCTCCAAGACTGTCGGTTCCCTGGACATAAAATTGTACTACAGTTGATGCGGCTTGCCCGGGAATGATGCCTTCGTAAAAGCCACCGGAGCCAATCCCCATAGTGGTGCTTCGAAAAACGCCGCCATTGACCGAGTAGAACAATTGGATCGTGCCGAGACCATCCGCATCAGACGGACGGGTCGTGATCTTAACGGATTCATTCACAGCAGGAACAGCGGGAGAATGGATCGTCCCGGTGAAAGTTGGCCCAAGGTTGGACTCGGCGCGTGAATTTGGAGCGGAGGGCGTTCCGACGTGCTGCGGCCGGTCGACCACGGTCACGTGCGGCATGCGGTTGAAGTAGAGTCGCGTGTGTAGTTGGTTAGACCCTCTCACCCAGCGTGCGCGAAAGGTAATATCGTAGGTCCTACCATTGACTGCGGAACTTAGCAGCGTCGTTTCAATCTGATTCGACATGTGGCCGGTGCCGCCAGTGGCGACGAGGCGTAATACCTTGTTGCCAGGTGCCTCGGGATCATCGATCACTTCACTGTGCCGGTGCGTGCCGCGGAATCTCCATCCGGTATCGCCGCGGCTAAAATCAGTATTGCTGAGTTTTTGCGTCGAACCATTTTCGATCACGCTGATATCGTCAATCAGGAGTTCACCATCGCCGAGTAGACCGATATTGAATTCACGCCACTTCGAGTCCGGGCCACGGCTTCCAGCGAGAACCGCGCTATGAGTGTAAGTTTTCCACTCTGTCTGGACGGTCTCGTCACTGGCAGCCCACGAGGCCCCGTTGCTTGGATCAGCAAAAAGATCGCGAAGTTCTAGAGTCGCTCCGCCGCCGTCCGGGGCATCTGGCCATCTCCCTCCATCGAAGTAGCGCATCTCAAAGGCAGAGTTGTTGTCGGGATCGCGTAGCAGAAGATGCTCACCGGAGCGCGCGAGGGTTCCACCAAACTCACCTAGCAGGCGCGCGCCCGGGAACGCGGCGGAAAACTCGGCCGCATTACGTGCGATGCAGGCATGTTCCCCTGCAGCCAGATTGGTTCCAGGTGGGAACTCGAAGCTGATTCCGTTTCCGAAATCCCATCCGCCCAGATCGACCGGGGCTCCGCTGCGATTAGCGATCTCCAACCATTGGTTGTCTGAATTTCGGTGGGGCGCACCGGGAATGAAAGGGGTGAGTGCAAAGCGCGCGTCCAGTTTCATGCCAAAGACGATATCGCTGGAACCGGTCGAGGACTGATGAACTTCCACCGAGATACGGTTACTGCCTATGACAAGGGCACCCCCCGGGATGGCAAGCGTCCGTATCGTTGCATTGCCTACGCTCGGATTGGCCTGGGTTTCGGGCCCGGCTCCACTTGATAGGTTAAAGGTTCCAACTTCATTTCCATTGATATAAAAAATCGCACCGTCGTCGATCTGATGGGTGATTTCCATCGAGTCGAGGCCCGCAAGTTGCTGGGCCGTCAGATCAAATTCCCTCTCGAAATAATAAGTGACAGTTGAGGAGCTATAGGTCGCAAAAAGATCAGTGACGAGGGGCTCGGCGAGCACTCCAGATTCGCGACCGATCGGGGCACCGGCGGACTTCCAGTTGCCGCCAACCACGTGACTCGACCGAGCCCAGTCAGCCGTCAGGTTTTCGTCGCCATCGTTGTAGCGCCAATTAACGTTGAACCCGAATAACTCGACCGTGTCGTAGGTCGCGGGGGTATCCGGGATCGCTGAGAGCGCGGGAGGATTGTAGGCAATCTCGCTAATGACGATCTCATCATGGAAAGCAAATGCATTCGGGGCGCCCGGTGTGCCACTCGGAGGATAGAGCCAAGCGCCGCCCTTTTCCGAAGCGCGACCTCTGAGGCGTCCAGTTTGCTTTTGCCCGTCGAGCACGACAGACCCCGAGGCATCATATATGAAAACATTTTCAGTATCTGCGGGACGAAATCCAAGAGTGGCCTCATCGAGCAGGAGGAGTCCGCCGGACGCGAGCGTTTGCGCGGGGAGTATATACTCGCGCGCCGGATCTCCTCCGATCGAAACGATCATGCCACCGAGCTCGACACCCCCGATTCCCGTGTTGATCAACTCGATCCAAAAGTCCGCTTCTGTCGCGGGTGGGATCTCGTTAATTACGATCTGGGGAGCAGACCCGGGAGCGGGATCTTTGATCACCATGTCGAGCTCCGCACCAAATACGATATCGCTACTGCTGCCATCTGTCTGATGGACTTCGACCGAAAGCCGATTCGTCCCCGCGACGGCCGCACCCGGCGGAAGAGGAATGGAGCTCGAGAGGACGGCCTCAATATTATTTGTGGCACGTGTCGCCGATGTAATGACTCCTCCCGGAAGATTGGTGCGCAAGACTTCGGTTCCATTCAGGTAAAAGACCGCGCCGTCATCAATCAGGTGCCGGATAGGTAAAGACCGTAATGAGTTCGCCTGTTCCCCGCTTAGCTCAAAATCCTTTTCGAAATAATAAGTGACGCGGTAGGGAAAGTTTAAACCGGGGAATTCCAAGGTCGTATTAATGGTCTCTGCGAGCCCTCTTTCGCTTGCTATTACTGCTTGACCTGATTCCCAATTGCCGCCGATCGGATGGGCCGTTGCAGCCCAGCCCAAACCAAGGTCTTCACCGGCCTCGTTGAAGCGCCATGTTGTATTGAGATCAAAAAGTGGAATAGTCGTAACCGCTGGCGGCGCGTTTTCATCAGGAAAATTCATTGCGCCAGGTGTGCCGCCGACCTGCTCGGAATATGACCAATTCTCATCAGGCTTGTTTGCGAAGTATGGATTACGTTTGGCAAGCGTTGCACCAGATCCGTCGGCTTCGACCGGCCAGCGCCCCGCGTCGTTGTAATCAAGTTCATCCATCAGCCGATCTCCCTGATTGATCAATTCAAGTCGTTCGCCAGCGTTGTTCAGGCTGCCGGTGAATGGTCCGAGCTGTCCGGCTCCAGGATTCTTCGCGACTACGATATAGCTTCCGGGGTCCACGATCGTTCCCTGCGGGAACGTGTAATCGATCCCCTTAATCCGCCACCCCGAGATATCTGTCTTGATTCCCATCTGGTTGAAGAGCTCGACCCACTCATCCTCTTCCGTCGATCCCGCCGGATTGTATTGTATTTCGTTAAAAACAACGATTGCGTCAGGCGATCCTGCGAAGCCGAAACGGCACGCCAAAAGTGAGATGAGAAGGAGGCGATGAAACATAAAAAGTTAGGCGGTAAATACCCTTTCCATGGGAGTATGATCTTTGTTCTGCCAAAGCGACCCTCTATTATCGCATCCAAAGTGTGGTTGCGCGAATAGGACTTGATCATCAGCGCGCATCACCCTCTGTAAGGGGAATTCTACCAAGGTGATAAAAGGCTTAGTTTTCCCGCACGCGATAGAAAAGAGCCGGAGTGTTGCCAGCGACGATTGTGTCTACGAATATCGTAGTTGAATCGTCTGCAACGATTCCGTCCTGAAGCTCAGCCCAGCCTCCCGGTTGACCTTCGGCATTAAGATTGGTGGAGAAATCGATCGCATATTCTTTTCCGGGGCGAGAATTGAAGGTCAGAGAGACTGCTGGGTCACCGGAGTCTCGGTAGTTTTCGATGTAGGTGATATCGGTGATGGCAAATCCCGACGACCCAATTCCAAATTCGCTGAAGTCCCCATCCTTAATGGCCGCGACTTGGTCGGCTGAAAGGCCTCCATTGAAGATCGCGACGTCATCGAGGCGGCCTAAGAAATCGACGAAGAGGTCGTGCCGATTCCCGATCTTCAGAGGAGTGTCGGAATCCTGAAGCTCGACATCAATGATTCCCTGG
>DLYX01000430.1 GCA_003447545.1 Deltaproteobacteria bacterium
CTCCTCGGTTCTGGCGGGCCTCGGGTTGCTTCTTCTCGCGAGGGCTCGTGATCCCTGGTCGGGGCTTTTGGCGGCGACTGTCTGGGGACTTGGTGTCTGCTTTCTTTGGCCCACGATGCTCGCGACTGTTTCCGAGCGCTTTCCCCGCGGTGGCGAACTCTTTATCGGCCTTTTGGGTGTGGCCGGCGCATTGGCCATTCAGTTTGTTCTGCCCATGCTGGGGAGCATCTTTGACGCGGAGAAGATTCGTTTGGCCGGAAGTGTCGAGGCCCTCGCAGAATTAGGCCCGGTGGCGCAGCAGGGGATCCTCTCTCAGGCAGCCCAAACATCTTTCGAAACGAACGCTTTATTGCCCGCTGTTCTGGTCCTGATTTTTGGCTTGATCTGGCTCCGTGACCGCCGTGAGGGTGGCTACCGCGCCGAGAGGCTGGACGAGTAGCAGGGGCTTCAGGCGGGCCGAATGGACGGAGCCGAGCGTCGTTGCTCGGATCCGCGCAACCAGGCGGCGAGGGAGAAGTTGTCCTGACGAACATGCAAGGCCCACGCGTCCTTTTCCAGCAGCGAAAGAATCGTTTCCAGATGTTCGTAGAATCCCAGCTGGGCTCTCATGCGCTCGTAAGCGAGCCGGTCGTCCGCGGATAAGCCTGATCGAAGCGCCTCTGCCCCGACACGGTCGCGGGCGATTTCCTGATGCCGACGAAATTCATCGAGAGCCTTTTCGGCATCGCTGGAACGTTCGCCGGGTTGCTCGACCTGTCGCGCGAATGATTCCAGTAACGCCGGCAGAGTGCGTCCCAGTGCCTCGACCGCCTCGCGTCCCTCGAGAGCCGGATTCGAGTGTCGTTGGTAGGCGAGTCGATTCCAGAGCAGCGAGAGGAGAATCCGCTGCAGGCCACGCACTCGGTCGATGACGCGTCGCAGGTTCTCGGTCTCGCGGGCTGCGCCGGCTCGGTCCGAGTCGAACCAGTCTTCGTAGCAGGACTCGGAGAGCAGGCGGTAGCTGAAGGCAATTCGTCGATAGATCTCGTAGCGGAATTTTTGAATGACGACTTCTTCCGATCGAGGATCCCGATCGCGCAGGCCGATTCGAGACGCTTGCGCCATGACACGGAGAGTTTCGGCGACATTGTCCAGGGACCAGACCCGTGCTCGGATTTCACCGAAGAAGGCATAGACAGCCGCGATGCAAAAGATTCCCAGAGATACGCCAAGCATTCGATCGAGCCACGGCACGAGGTCGATGGACGGTCCATGCGTCGGCATCAGGCACAAGGCGGCCGCATAGGATAATTGCAGGCCCGCATAGGAGATTCGGGAACTGCCGGCCTGCACCCAGGCACCGATTCCAAAAACAACACTGGTGACGATCAGAAAGGCCGGCAACGACTCAATATTCGGAATGACAGCAAGGATTGCCACAAGAGCCAGCAGTCCCCCGGCTACAACACCGGCAAACCGGAGGGCCGATTTCTGAATGATGGCTCCGTAATTATCGAGCGAGACAAGGATCGCCGTGACGACCGCCGTGATGCCGCCCGGCCAGTCGATCGCGTTGATGTAGATGTAGGCGATCATTGCGGCCAACGTTGCCTTGGTCGCGGCGATCGCATCTTGTGGGTTGAATCTTTTTTCTTCGGGAAATAACGGGTCCGCGGCGGTGGGTCGACTCGATGTGGCTCCGAAGGGCTCCTGCCGAATCTGGTCGGCAGGCTTGCGAAGGAAGTTGGTGGCGCCTGGAATGGCATCCAATCCTTCGGCGGCGCTGGTTGCCGCGGAAAGAATGGAAGCGCGGGCCAGATCATGTGGATTCGTATCCGATGTCAGGCCGCCGCCCTGAGTGGAGGCCATCCATTGCCGGAATCGATCAGCAAGGGGCATCAGGCCGTCGAGTTCGGCGTGCCAGTGGCGCCCCTCAATCGCCGCCGCATATTGCGAACAGCGATCCTGCGCGGCTTCGACCGCATGGCGCCCCATGTCCGGCAATTCGGTGGCGACTCCCTCGACGGCAAGGGCGCTGCTGGCGCGGGAAATCTGTTGCGTTGCTATGGCGACCTGATTGATATCGCCAATCAGCTCGATGATCATGTCATGATGGACACGGAACTGCCGTTGATCGTGCTCGGCATTTTGCATCCATGTGGTCCAGGTAGCCAGCGAGTTCATGACGCGCTCTTCGCTTTCGGCGAGAATTGCAGGATCCGTGAGTACCTCCGATGCCGGTCGCAGGGACTGGTCGAGTCGCTCACGCGAATTTCTGAGACTTTGCGCCAGGTGCTGGCGAAGAAGGTTCTCGGGCTTTTCCGGCCAAAGGAATGCCTGACAAAGAGTACCGATGAGGTTTCCTGTGCCGATATTGAGAAACCGCCAGAGGGCGGTGTCGATTCCCTCGGCCGCGTTGGTATCCACTCCGCCGATGGCGAGGATCATCGTCATACTGCCCAGAATCGGAATATAGGGAGCTGCTGATGTCCGACTCAGGTAGATCCCGTAGCCGAGGCCGAGAGCGAAAAATGGAACCAGGATCCATGGTTGCTGCGGAAATGTGATGGCGAGACCGATGGCGAAACCGCCACCGAGAAGAGTGCCCGCAGACCGTTGCAGGGCCCGGGCGATGGAGGCCCCGGCATCGGGCTGCGAAACGATCAAGATCGTAATAATCAGCCATGATCCCTGAGGTATCTGGAGGGTCATGACCAGTGTCGTGGCGATGGCACAGGCAATCACGACCCGTGAGGTCGCCCGCCAGCGAGCCGGCGAAGGTGCCAGCTCCAGTCGGAGGAATGCTGCGAGCCTTTCAAACACCTGGCGGAGGCTAGCCTGATCGAGATTGCCAGGAAAGAGTGCCACAGTTTTTATGGTCGGCTTGTGATATCCGGGATTATCGACGAATCTTGTGAAGATCCGGAGGAACAGCATGGACTTGAAAATTCTTGAAGAGGAGTGCGAGTGGCAAGCCCGCGATGTGGCCGACGAATCCAGCTGGACCGAAGTTTTCGATCGGGATGAGCTGGAGGAACTTGATGCAGCGCTGCGCCACGCATTGGAGGTTTCCTCGGATGTCCTCGAGGTCGAGAGGGAGGATTTCCCGCTGCCCGGACTTGCGCCTCGTTTGCAGCAAATCGAGGACCAGCTGATCTCGGGTCGTGGCTTTGTGCGACTCCGGGGAATCGATCGAGCCCGCTACGATCAGCAGGAGATGGAATTACTCTACTGGGGTATTGGCATGCACCTTGGCCGACCCTGGCCGCAGAATCACAAGGGGCATCTCCTTGGCGATGTTGTCGATCAGGGCAAGGATGTAAACGATCCGAATGTTCGGGGAAACGAGATCGGGGGCATGGCGCTGCCCTTCCATTGCGATGGCTCGGATTTGGTGGGGCTGATGTGTCTGCAAGCAGGCGCGTCTGGTGGTCTGTCGATGATTGCAAATTCGGTGGCCATTCATAACCGGCTTGTCCGAGAGCGGCCTGAATTGGCCGAGGCGCTCTATCAGCCCCAGCCGAACGATTTCCGCGGGGAGCAACGCGCGGGCGAGAAGGGGTGGTACGAAATCCCTGTCTTTACGGAATGGGAGGGCCGGCTGTTTTGCCGCTGCATCCCGCCGTATATTCTTGCCTCGCAGCGCCACGCAGACGCGCCAAGGCTGTCTCCGGAGGCGCGTGAGGGTCTCGAGTTTCTGGTGGCGATGGCGGACGGGCCCGAGGGCCATGTCGCGATGGAGCTACGCCCCGGCGATATGCAGTTCATCAATAATTATCATGTTCTGCACGGACGGTCGGGCTATACTGACCGAGCTGGAGGCGGGGCGACCCGGCACCTGAAAAGGCTCTGGTTGGAGACCCGAGTATTGAAAAGCCGTCCGGTCTGGTTCCACAACCATGCCGGCGATCACTGGGGGCGGAAACGAACCGCCAGCCGACTTCGCACCGAATAGGCGCTCCTCGAAGTTTCAATTATTCCGGCAGGTAGGTCTGGAACATATCACCGAGTTCGGTCGGCTTGCGTTCGGGCACGTCGTACCAGGTTCGGATCGTCACGGAGCCGTCTTCTTCGAAGCGGAAGGTCTCGATGCTTTTGCCGATGAAGGTCTTGTCATCGGTCGTAATCTGATTCTCGAGCACCCACGCCAACTCGTTGCCGTTCACAAAGATAATATCGTTGTGATGCTTGAAACGAACGCGCGCGTTGAAAAGATTCCACGGTTCCTTGGCGCAGGCGTCGAACCCGTGCTTTTCGGGCGTGCCGACCGGATCGAGCATGCGGAAGTCGCCGGGTGCGACCTGACGCCAGTTTTCAGTCCACGCCTCGAGGTCGTGCTTGTTCCAGAGCTCGACGTACTTCGCGGCGAAATTCATCAGGGCAGCTTTATCCGGTATCGGCATGCGCCCTCTCTATCCAAAATCTGAGCAGTGGTCGATCCGCTTTGGCAATTTCACTGGACCTGCGCCTGTCGCCGGCGTAGGAATGCAAGCGCATGAAAATCGGATTTATTGGTACAGGCGTCATGGGCAAGTCGATGGCGGGACATCTGCTGGCAGCAGGCCACGACCTCACGGTGCATACCCGAACCCGGGAGAAAGCAGTGGATTTGCTGGGGCAGGGCGCAAAATGGGCAGATTCGGCGGCGGAGGCGGCCCTCGACAGTGATGTGGCAATCTCGATGGTGGGCTTCCCGGCGGATGTCGAGGAGATCCATCTGGGCCCCCACGGCACGCTCTCGAGTTCGAACCCCCCGTCGCTTCTGATCGATATGACCACCAGCACGCCGTCGCTCGCGCGAAGCCTGGCGACGGAAGCCGCCGCGAGGGGCATTTCTGCGATCGATGCGCCGGTTTCAGGAGGCGACAAAGGTGCTCGCGAAGCCAGCCTTTCGATTATGGTCGGCGGCTCATGGGAAGCGGTCGATCGAGCGATGCCGCTATTTGAAATCATGGGGCGAACCATCGTTTTCATGGGTGATGCCGGCGCGGGTCAGCATACCAAGATGGCCAATCAGATCCTCGTCTCGTCGTCGATGGTGGGTGCGTGTGAGGCGATTCTTTATGCCGAGGCTGCCGGGTTGGACCCGCGCAAAATGGTCGAGGCCGTCAGTCAGGGCGCTGCCGCCACCTGGACCATTCAGAATCTCGCACCACGGATGCTGGACGGAGATTTCGAGCCGGGGTTTTTCGTCGAACATTTCGTGAAAGATTTGGGGATCGCGCTCGCGGAGTCTGCAAATCTCGGACTCGACCTTCCCGGGCTGGCCGGCGCGGCCCGGCTGTACCGGCTTCTGGAATCCAGAGGCCTTGGGCGCAAGGGAACTCAGGCGCTCTTGCTGCTCTACCGGGAGGGTGGCGTGGCAGCCACGGAGAGCCTCTAGTCCATCAGGTGGGAGTCGCGCCGGGATCGAGAAGCTGTTCCCGAAGAAACGCGAGCACGCGATCGAGGGCGGCTCGGGTTGGTTCCCCTTCTTCGTCAATCAGGTCCGTGGTAAGCACGCTATGCGCGGGCTTGTTGCCCGCGGGATTGCCGCTCTCGGCGGGGAGCTCGATTCCCTCAAAGGCGCTTCCCAATTCCGTGCGTAGCGTTTCGAAACGCTCGGGAGGGCAAAGCGGGTCGCCCTGAAACCGCAGTCCGAGAACCTGGAGTCCGTCTTTGCTGGTGCGCTCCTTCAGTCGTTGCAGTTGGTCGGGGGAGAGATGCAGGCCGCGCCGCCGCGCCTGACCCACCGAGAAGGGCAGCGAGGGCTGTGAAAGGACGGGCGCTCTCAGAATTTCGTCCATGGCCAGAGTCAGCGCGAAGTTCCCGGTAAGGCACATGCCGACCGCACCCACGCCATGCCCTCCGATTTCCTGATGGATATATCGTGCCAGCGCTCGGAGCCACTCCGTGATCGGGCTGGACTCATTGGCGGCGAGCACGCGGAATTCCCGCCTGATGCAGGCGCGAGCGAATTGCTGTCCGAGGTAGGGGAAAGACATCGGGCGGCCCGGGGTGCCGAAGAGGGTTGGCATGAAGACGCTGAATCCCGCGTCGGCAAGGCGACTCCCGAAGGCCGCAACCTGGGGCGTGATTCCGGGAATCTCATGCATCACCAGAACGCCCGGGCCTTCACCGCGCCGGTATACATCCCGTTGGACGCCTGCGTGAGTAAAATTGGTACGCGAAAATTCGGCCAGATCACTCATGAAGTTCTCCGGAGCATGAAGGCCTCGATCCTGTCATGACTCGTCTATCCAGGCGCTCAGGTCGCGCTCGGGTAGGGGGAAGACGACTTGATCCTCCTCCGATTCCGCCGGGGCGGTGCGAGAGAAGGAACCATAATGCCGCTCGATAAAGCGCCATCCCGGGTTTTCGTCACGAACAAACCGGTCATGGTAGACACCGTAGGCATCGGTGCGCTGGCCCGTCGCGCGCTCGACGCGCAGCTCATGGATATACATCCGGGCGACCGCGCGATTCTCCGAACTTCGAATCTCGAAGACGGCGTTCAGAACGACAAACTGAAAGAAACTGAACCGCTCGACGGACTCGCCTATGAAGGTGCCGACGGCCTTTGGGCCAATGAATTGGGCGGATCGATCTCCCAGCGATAGGTCGAGCGTACAATCGGGATGGAAGATTTCGCCGAGCTCGGGCCATGCCCGTCGTGTCACGATATCCGCATAGCGATTCTGCAGCCGCCGCAGAGCGATGTAGTCGATCGTTTCCTCTTCGGGGGTAGATTCCATGGGGTCGGACTATAGCCCGGAACCGACAATGCGCGAAAGCTGTCCCGGATGTTAAGCTGTTTCGATGCTTTCAAACATCGAGAACGCTCTGGAAGCCCGCTCGTCTTTTTTGGCTTCCCTTGAGGACACCGACTGCGTGCGGCTTTTCCATGGAGCGGCCGAGGGCCAGCCCGGTCTGGCGATAGATCGGTATGGTTCCGTGCTCCTCTTGCAGACCTGGCGAGATCCTTTGACGGAGCTGGAAATCGAGAAAATTCACCAATGTGTCGAGGCGGCCCTGGGTGAAGACCTGATCACGGTCTGGAATCATCGAGGCAAGGAAAAAGGCAAGCCGCGCGAGATTTTCCCGGTACCGGACCTGCCGGCTCGGGTAGTCGGCACGGAACATGGTCTCCGTTTTGACGTGCATCCGCGACACAAGGTGGGCGATCCTCTTCTTTTTCTCGATTCGCGAGTCGCGCGCAGGCGAATCCGGGAAGCGGCGTCCGGCAAGACGGTTTTGAATCTTTTTTCCTATACCTGCAGCGCGGGTGTGGCTGCGATCGCGGGCGGCGCGACCGCGGCGTGGAACGTTGATTTTGCGCGGACCGCGCTGGAAGTCGGTGCCGGGAACGCCCGACTCAACGATATTCAGGTGGACGGTGGAGCAGCGAATCCGACGGCCTGGCGAAATATCCACGAGGATGTTTTTCCGGTGATTCGACAATATGCCGGGATGAGAATTCAGGATCATCGCGGCGGGAGAAAATTACGTTACAAGAGCCGCAAGCCACGGCAATTTGATATCGTTGTGCTCGATCCCCCGCGTTGGTCGCGCTCAGCCTTCGGTGCAGTGGATGTGGTGCGAGACTACCCGACCCTCTTCAAACCAGCCCTGTTGGCAACCTCGCCCGGCGGGCATTTGCTGTGCACGAATCATGTCGCACAAGTCGACTTTGATGATTGGACGGACGTGTTGCGTCGTTCTGCGGCCAAGGCCGGTCGACCGATTCAGAGTCTGGAACGCCTGCAGCCCGACGTCGACGTCCCCAGCTTTGACGGCAACCACCCGCTGAAGATTGCGTGGATTGGTATCTGAACCCGAGCTGCAGTTTCAGGCGAGCAGCTGGGTGAGAACCTTGATGCTCATGCCGATGAGGCAGAGCGTCCCGAATCCCCAGAGAAGGGCACGGGCCGGTTGCATGCCGCGAGCATAAGCAATTGTGTGCAAGACTCTCGAGCCCGTGAATCCCCAGAAGTAGAGCGTCGCTCCGAAAGCCGAGGCTCCTAGCAGCACGTACACAAGCCCGATCGCAAAAAAGAGCGGGATGCTCTCCATATCGTTGCGATGGATTCGGAGCGCACGAGCAACCCCCGCATTTTCGACCTCGGATGCCTCGACACCTTCGTCAGCGAACGCCGTGTCTTCGGGGTTGGTGTAGCCACTCGATGTTCGACGTTGGATTGCCGTATAAAAGCTCACGCCCAGCATTTTCAGGACGAGAATCGCGGTGCAGACAGCGAAGGTTCGAAAAGCGGGATCTCCGAGAAAAGGTTCCATGCGCGTCGGCTACCGCGAATGGAACGCGCTTTCAAATTCGAGCCCCAAGGAAGCCTCCAGATCTCGCATGGGGGCATGCTCCAGCTTGCTCCTTGTCGTCTGCGTGCCTCCCGATTTCGGCTTTGAATAGGACGGTCCGCCCATCGTCGTTAGGGGAAATTCAGCAGTCAAATCGTGCCATATACGTCAGGCACCAGTGGGCTATTTTCGGCTTTTTGTCGAGATTCCCGGAGATATTTAGATGAGAAGATCTTTTGCAATGGCAGCAGCATTCTGTCTGGCGTGGGCGCCTTCGGTTCATGCCCTGACGTTGATCAATGAAACGGGTGCCAGTCTCCAGATTACGAATCCTGCGGCCACCTCGACGGTAGAGATCTCTCCCGAAAGTCTGTTCGAGGTCCCTGAGCCCTGGGGTGATGATCGACACAAATGGTTCAGCCTTTCTTCGGCGATGGACCCTCAACCTTGCGAGGCGTTTCGCAGTCGCTGGGGATCCATCAAGATGCCCGCTTTCTTTGTAGGCGTCGCCATTCGATCGGACGGCACCTGCGTTGCGCTCGATGACTTGCCCGAGCCGCCAGTGAATCCCGAGCCACCGGTCAACCCGGAGCCGCCTGTGGATCCTGAAACTCCGGTCGCTCAGGAAATGCCGCCCCGGGGCAACGACACATGGGTTTACGATGCACTCTTCAGCGAGGGGCCGGCGGGGCCGCCCTTCACCAGAGCGGGGGTCTGGCTTCCCGGGCTACGCGGTTTCAATGACATCC
>DLYX01000287.1 GCA_003447545.1 Deltaproteobacteria bacterium
GGTCGGGGTGGCTCGATCGCGGGCCGAGGTCGGACGGAAGATTTTGCGGGAACGCGCGCGGCGGATGGGTTTACCGACGCTTGCCTTCTCGGATCTCGAGGCCGCTTTGGCGGCCTCAAGCGCGCGGCGAATCTCTTATACGGAGGCCGCCGGTCGAGTGGAGGAGGCCTTCACCCGGTTCTATCCAACGATGGGTGCCTTTGCGGCAGAAGCCGTCGAGAAAAAGTGGATCGATCATACGCCACGAGCCGGGAAGCGTCCGGGCGGCTTTTGTTCTTCGTCCCCTCTTTTGCAGGAAAGCCGGATTTTCATGACCTTCGATGGCGCCTTGGGCGATGTCTCAACGCTGGCTCATGAACTCGGGCATGCCTGGCATTCCCGGGTGATGGGCGATTTGCGCCCGTGGGCGCGAGGCTATCCCATGACTCTGGCCGAGACGGCATCCACTTTTGCCGAGCAGGTGCTGGTGGATCGAATTCTCTCGGATCCTCAATCCTCCGCGGAGGAAAGGACTCAGGTCCTCGATGGACGCCTGTCGGATGCGACCGCCTTTCTGCTCAATACCACCATGCGCTTTACCTTCGAGAAGGCTTTTTACGAGGAGCGAGCGGCTGGCGAAGTGTCGGCGAATCGCCTCTGTGCGTTGATGCGTGAGCATCAGGCCGATTGGTACGGCGATACCATCGACCCGGAAGGTCTCGACCCCTACTTTTGGGCGTCGAAGCTCCATTTCTATATCTCCGGCCTGTCGTTTTATAATTTCCCCTACACTTTCGGATACCTTTTCAGTCAGGGGATCTTTGCCCGGGCACAGCACGAAGGTGCCGAATTTCTGCCTCGATATGAGGCGTTGCTTTGCGATACCGGCTCGGCGACGGCCGAGGAGGTCGCCCAACGCCACCTCGGCGTGGACCTCGAGGCACCGGAATTTTGGAACGAATCCATCGATCGAGTGGCCGAAGATTTTGAAATCTACGCGAGTTCGGCATTTTAAATTCAAGAGGGCATCTTTTCTTCCGATTTTAGGGTATCGGATCCGCGCGGACCCGGATTTCGACAATCGTGGCGAAAGAGTTCGTATTTGAATTGAACAAGTCCTCCCCGGGGCTCGTCTGAGGTGAAAAGACAGAGTTCAGGCAGGAGAGGAGGGATGAAAATGTTGGTTCGTATGCTCGACAGGGAACCGGGAGTTCCCGAAAAGGTGCTCGACAGGGCCCGTAATTTGCTCAATCTTCCCGACGAGAGAGCCCTGCAGTTGGTCGCAGAAGGCATCTGCGTTGTTGTGTCCCACGAGATGAAATCCGCGGCCGAGATTCAGCCCCGGACGGCTTTTGCCGGCCAGGCAAGCGGTCGCCATTCTCGCTGATCTCGCTGAGGCTGTCGGTTCGGCGGTTGCGGGCCTCGCGATCGTCGGCCACCGCGCCGGTCGACTTTCCCGAAATCGTTCCCGAACTCCGGGGGATCGCGCTTCGCGTTTCCTCTTGGTAACATTAGTTTTTGGCTAGCCGGCTCGGTTACGCCGGCAGGTCTCAACCCCCAACGATTGAGGAGAGTTTTCGTGTATCGCGAAGAGATTCAGGTTCTTGACTGCACCGTCCGCGACGGCGGTTTGATCAACCAGTACCAGTTCACCGATAAATTCGTGCAGTCTTGTTACCGAGCGGCGTGCGAGTCGGGCGTCGATTGGTGGGAAATTGGCAAGAAGCTGGAGGTCAGCGAGCAGTATTCGAAGGCCGAGTGGGGTTGTTGGAACTTCTGCGAGGACGACGATATCGAGCGCGTCATTGACTCGCACGACGGCGAACAGCGAGCCAAGGTCGCTGTTATGTACGACGTCGGCCGGGTGGACGTCTCCAAACTACGCCCGCGCGACCAGTCGGCGATCGATATGGTGCGCACCGCTTGTTACGTCGCAGACGTCGACAAGGGAATCGATCTCGTCCGTCGCACCAAGGATCTGGGATACGCAACGACACTGAATATCATGGCGCCGTCCGCGGCGATCGAGAGCGACCTGATCGAGGGACTCGGTCAGGTCAACGAGGTGGCCGAAGTCGATTTTCTCTATCTGGTCGACAGCTTCGGATCGCTCTATTCCGAGCAGATCACAGCCTACGTCAACTTGTACAGGAAGCATGCACCGAGCAAGCAGCTGGGCTTCCATGGCCACAACAACCAACAGCTGGCCTTTGCGAACACGCAGCAAGCCATTATCGACGGCGTAAATCTGCTCGACGCGACCGTCAACGGGATCGGTCGCGGGGCGGGCAATTGCAACCTCGAATTGTTGCTGCAATTTCTCAAGAACCCGAAATTCGATGTCCGTCCCGTCTATCGTTGTATTCAGGAAGAATTCCTCGCCCTGCGGCAGCAGATCGAATGGGGCTATAACGATATCTACGGAATCGGAGGATGCCTCAACCAGCACCCGCGCGCAGCCATGAAGCAGCGTGGCAAGGGTGAGGACAAGGACCTCTGCTACGATTTTCTCCTCGAGTGCACGGAGCTCGATGAGGCCTCTCTGGATTAGGCTTGTCCGCGTGAGGAGTCGCTCGGTGATCCGAGCGACTCCGGCGCTCATCAAACGAAGGGAAGAACTTCTTCCCCGAACTTTTCCAGCGTGGGGGCATCCATGCCGCCGGACAGCACCATATGGCTGAGTCCCCACTCCTTTTCTCGCCGTTTGAGTTCCTCGATCCACTGCGCAGGCGTGCCGACAAGCGAAATAGGCATCCGGCGGGCGATGGTCGGGTCCAGGCCGAATCCTGAGGCCACGGCGGCGGCCATCTGATCCCCTTGTTCCTCGGTTTCGGTCAGGATGGTCATGAAGCCGGTGGTCGAGATCTCGACCTCGCGGCCGTGCCCTGCGGCTGCCTCGCGCACGAAATCGACCTTTTGCCGGAAGGCATCCTCGGCAAGCTTGGTCACTTCACTCAGCAGCACGGTGCCGGCTTTGCCCGTTTCCACAACGATGTTGACCAGATCGGCATGCCGGGCCGCTATGCGCAGCAGGCCTTTGCCGCCGCCGCCAAGGAGAATGGGCGGTGAGGGTTGCCGTTTGGGACGTGCTGGAATGAAGGCATCGCGAAGCTGGTAGAACTCTCCGTCAAAGTTGGTGCGCTCCTCGGTCCAAAGCGAGCGGATGACAGAAAGCGATTCGTCGAGTTGTCGAAGCCGAGGTTTGATATCCGGGAAAGGAACACCGGTCATGTCGAACTCGGCCTTGGTCCAGCCGGAACCGAGTCCGAGAATGGCACGGCCTTGCGAAATTTGGTCGACCGTCGCCATCGCCTGCGCGGTAAGCGCGGGGTGGCGGAAAAGGTTGCACAGGACCAGAGCGCCGATCTCGATGCTGGACGTTCTCTCGGCCATGGCACCCATGACAGCGACTGCTTCCCAGACCGGCTGGTCCGGAGACAGTCCCGTCCCGCCCGGGAGTTCCATGGCGAAGTGGTCCGGAACAAAGGCGTTCCGAATGCCGACTTTTTCGGCAAGCGCCGCCATATCCAAAATATCTTGTGGTGTATTCCCGACCAGCTGAATGCCAAATTCCATGCGTTTTCTTAATCTGCTCGCGTGGATTCAACAATCCCCGGTGGGGTCCGGCGGCGCAGGTCTGCGTCCGGCCTCCAATTCTTCCGGGGAGATCCAGCGACTGCCGGATCGGAAACCCCAATCTTGTTGGCGTTTGCCCACCAGCACCAGCGACCATGCACCGGTGCACTGGGAAATTCGATGTGCATGCTCCGGGGAAAACCGCCGCAGGTGTGGCGCCTTGAATTGGCGGGTCTCCTTCCGGCCTTCGGGATAGAAAACTTCTTCCTGATAGGACCCACGAAAGAGAAAGCTCAGGAAGATCCGTGGGTGGTTATGTGGCTCTTCCGGGTCGTCGAGACGAAAGTGATGCAAATAGAGCCTTCGATCGCCCACTTTCCCGAGCACCCACCGGTCGAGGTAAGTCACACCGCTGCGACCGATTGCTTCATAAATGAAGATTCGATCCAGCCATCTTGCCGCCCAAGCCATCCCCTCAATTCCCCCGACGGCGATGCAAGCGGTTTTTCCTCTCGTGAGCAAGTCGCTAGGCAGCAGCGCCCTCGGAGCGGAGTTCCTCGTCTGCCGTCTCCTCGGTCGCGTCGGGCGACGAAAAGACCAGAGCATCGTCGGTAAGCTTCCCGTAGCGGACCATGAAAATATCACGCAGGTAGTTCTGGTAGGATTTCCATGGCTCGCGAGATCCCTGTTTCGGGAAATCCTTGATCGATCGCTGAATGTAGCCGGAAGTCAGCGGGAGCATATCTTCGTCCTCGATAACGCTTCCATCCGTGCGGGGGCAGACCTGCTTGTGGTCGTGATCGCGCATATAGTTGAGCATTTTTGCGACGTATTCACAGGTCAGGTCGCACTTCAGGGTCCACGAGGCGTTGGTATAGCCCACTGTCATGGCAAGATTGGGCAACCCGCTGAACATCACGCCTTTGTAGGTCAGGCAATCCGAGAGCTTGATTTCCTCACCGTCCACTTTGACCTGCAGGCCGGCGAGGAAGAGCAAATTCAGGCCGGTGGCTGTGACCACCACGTCGGCGTCGAGGTCCTTGCCGGACTGCAATCGCAATCCGGTCTCGGTGAACCGGTCGATCTTGTCGGTCAGAATCGAGGCCTCACCCGATTTGATGGCATTGAACAGATCGCCATCGGGGACCATGCACATCCGTTGGTCCCAGGGGTTGTAGCTCGGGGTGAAGTCTCGCTTGATGTCGTGACCTTCGCCAAGATTTTCGCGGACCTGTTGCAGAAGCTTTTTCTTGATTGCCGCGGGATAGCGACGGCAGAGGCGAAAGATGACCGAGAACGAGAGGATGTTCTTCCATCGCGTGAGCGCATAGGCGATTTTTTCCGGAAGCTTGCTGCGCAGGTAGTTGGCAGTGGCATCCTCGGACGGCATCGACACGATATAAGTTGGAGAGCGCTGCAGCATGGTCACGTGCGCCGCGGTCTTCGCCATTTCCGGAACCAGAGTGACCGCGGTTGCGCCGCTTCCGATGACGACCACCTTTTTGTTGGCGTAGTCGATATCGTCAGTCCATTTTTGAGGGTGAACAATCCGGCCACCAAAATCCGCGATTCCCTCAAACTCCGGCGTATAGCCCTGATCGTAGTTGTAGTAGCCGCTGCACATAAAGAGGAAGTTGGCCGTGAGCTCGACCTTCTCGCCGCTTTCGGTTCGCTCGGCTTCGACGGTCCAGCGCGCATCGGGCGTGGACCAGGATGCGCTGACAACTTTCAGGCCGTAGCGAATTTTCTTGTCGATGCCATTCTCTCGCGCGGTATCCTGAACGTATTCCCGAATCGAAGTACCATCGGCGATCGCTTTCGGGCTCCGCCACGGGCGGAAGCTGTAACCCAGAGTATGCATATCCGAATCCGATCGAATACCGGGGTATCGAAACAGATCCCAGGTGCCGCCGATCGCTTCCCGACGTTCGAGAATCGCATAGCTGCGATCGGGAGATTCGTTCTGGAGATGATAGCCGGCGGCAATCCCCGAGAGGCCGGCACCGACGATCAGAACATCGAGATGATCATTCTTCATGGATAAACTCTAGCGAATCCGACATGGGAGGAAAGGTCTCTTTTGGTGGCGGACAGCCTACCGGGCTGATCGGTAGAAATCCCGTTTTGCCGGTCGAATTGCCTGCCTTCACCGCTCCGGCTAGGTTGGGCGCGAGATGGTGGAATCTATAAATTCCTCCCGGAAACACGCGGCTGGACGTTTCCACGGAGCGGTCGAGGCTCTGGTTGTCGTCTTCCTTTATGCTGTGGCCGTTCCCTGGGTTTTGCGTCCCTGGTTTTTGGCCCCCGACCTCCTGCCGGCATGGGAAGGCCCCTACGCGACCATGACTCATGCGGATCTTTTCCTGAATATCTGGATTTTGGGCTGGGTGGCGCACGCCGCGCTTGTGGACCCGACAATGATTTTTTCCGGGAATATCTTTCATCCCGCTCCCGGCGCGATTCTCGGTTCCGAAAATATGCTGGCCCATGTCCCCTGGACCGCTCCGGTTCTCGCGTTCGGTGGAAGCGCTTTGCTGATGTTCAAAACTTACCTCCTGGAGTCTTTCGCGCTGAGTGGTCTCGGGATGTTCCTCTACGTGCGCTACCATACGAAAAATCCCGCGGCGGCCTTCTTCGCCGGGGCTGCGTATACCTTCACCGTCTTTCGCACGGACACGCTGGCGCAGCCCCAATATCTGGGGACGGCCTTTCTCCCTCTCGCTCTTCTTTCGATTGATCTCTGGCTGGCCTCCGGTCGTTGGCGCTGGGCGATCGGTCTCGGCCTGAGCCTGGCGGCGCAAGCCTATGCTTGCGTCTATATCGGGTTTTTCACGCTCATTTTGACGCCGATCTATGCTCTGGTTCGCCTCCTTGAGGGGGGGCGTCCACGATGGCAGGAGGTGCTGGGTTTATTAGGTGGTGGAGGGGTCGCCGTGCTTCTTCTTTTGCCTCTGGCGGCACCCTATCTCGAGGCTCGCAGCCTCGGCATGATCCCGATTCGAGATCCGGCAGTTGTGCGGGTCGGGTCGTGGACATTATCCGGGTATGCCACGGCCGCCTTTTTGAATTGGGTCGGATTCCTTCCCGTTGCCCTCGCCGTTTACGGGTGGTTGCTCCGACTCGCCCCGGCGCGCGATATGGATCTGCGGTTCCGCGCCGCTCTGCCGGTGCGCGCCCTGGGCGTCTTTGTCGTGGTCGGGCTCTGGCTGGGACTCGGGCCGGTCATCGAGCTTCCGGGAGGCATGGAAGTTCCCGGGCTCTATGCCGCATTCGAGTGGGTGATTCCGGGATTCTCCTCGATGCGTGTGCCGATTCGATTTGCGGCGGCGGTGGCGGCGGGGTTGTCGGCGCTGGCCGGTTTCACGGTCGCGGAGATTTTCCGAACCTGGCGGCCGAGTCGGCAGTTGGTGGGAGGTATGGCGCTCGCGGTTGTCTGCGTGTTGGGGGCGTCGCGTGAGCCTCGGGCGACGATGGTGGCCGGATTCCAACCCGGGGCGGATGCCGCCTATGATTTCCTCGCGGCGCAGGAGGGTGGTCGGGCGCTGCTGGAGCTCCCCGGACCGACCCGTCTGATCGGCGACCTTGGCGCCAACCTCCGCAACAGTCGCTATATGATGAACAGTACGCGCCATTGGCGACCACTGCTCAACGGCTACACAGCCTACCCGCCGCCAGCCGCCGCGGTCTTCTATCCGGCGATCCTGAATCTACCGAATCCCGAGGCTTTGCAGCGTCTTGTGGATTTGACGGGTGTTGGCTGGATTTTGTTGCATCGCGACGATTTGTCGCCCAAGGAAGCTCCCCGGTGGGAGGGCCCGGTTCCTTCGGAGTTGGCGCTGGTCGGGACCTTTGGCTCTGACGAACTCTATCGGATTGATTTAACCCCACAGCAGGATTGGCAGGAACGGTTGGCTCGGAAGCCCGCCGCGGAAGCTCGAACCTTCACGGGCATCGCGATTGAGCCCATCACTCCCGAATGCCGACCCTTGTCTCTGGAAATCATGGAAGCGCCGGATCGATTCTCCCGTCTGCCTGTGGGCGTGCGGATGGGTGTTCTGGTCCGGAACGGGTCGTCCTGCGATCTGCCGGCATTGGCCGCGCTGCCAGAGGGCCTGGTCGGGATTACGTATCGTTGGCGACGCGCCGACAGCGGCACTTGGGGAGTGGCGGAACCCATGTCCCGCCTCCTCGACGATATTCCGGCAGGGGAAAATGTCCTCGTCCCGATTGCGGTATCACCGCCGGCGGCAGTGACGGGATCCTGGGAATTGGAGATCCAGTTAATCCAGCAAGGGCAGGACCAACCGTTGGCCACAGCCCGTCGGCTCTTTCCGATTGGACCGGTCCCGGGTGCGCGCTTCTGAACGCGAGCAGGTCTCTGGAGACGCAAGGAGCATATTTTCAGAGTGTCGGCGCGGCGACGTCCTTGAAATGAACCTGGATCCCGGTCGCGAGACTCTGGAACAAGGCCTCTCGCTCTGCAGCGTTCTCCTCGAGTTCGAGAGTCACGCCGAACTTATGTTCCTCGGCCATTTGCCGCGCTTTACCCAGAGCGCCGGCACCATACATCTGCATGGCGTCCGAGACACCGGGAACCCACTGGCGGGCACTGCCCACGGCAAAGCTGCCGGCGCGAAATGCACTCAGGAAGGGATCGGGAAGCAGGCTCTCGGATGTCTGGAACCACTCTCCGCCGGAGAGGTGGAGGAACGTATTTCGGACAACGCTGTCGGGGAGAGCACCCGTCTGCATGAGTTGAGCAACGGTACCCACGACGATATCCAGAAAGGTTTCGCCGAAAAGGTCCGGGAATGCCTGGTGTGCGACCAGCGCACTCCAGAGGTCACGCTCTTCTTCGATCGACTCGGTGAGCAGGACATCCTCGATGCCGAGCAAGTAGCCGACATAGCGCCAGAGGTGATGATGGGCATCGATATCCTCGCGGGATAGCGGCACGCCGAGGCGGCTCATCGAGCGCAGATTCAGGTAATCAAAAAGCCCAAGAGTCATCGCGAGCATTGTCTGGTCCAGAGGTTCGCCGACGTAAGCTTCGGTGAATCCGGGGCTGCGCTTGATCCAGGAGCGGATCGATCCGTGCAACAGGCGCACTCGCACAGCAGTTTCAAAGCCCAGATTTCCTGGCTCCAGCCCACCGGGCGC
>DLYX01000642.1 GCA_003447545.1 Deltaproteobacteria bacterium
ATTTGCGGGAGGTGATGCGGCCGCGTCTCTAGTCAGGCGCGAGTCGCGTGGGTCGCGATTTGAAATCCTTTCGCTTGATCGTCGGCTGCCGGATGGCCACGGGGCGCACCGAAGCTGACGTCGCTCGAGAGCGAGAAAATGCTCGGCAGAGTTTGGCATTCCTGTATTCGACCCCGGCCTATTGGTCGAGTTTGGAGATTTTTGGATGGGAATCGCGAGGTCCGGCCCTGAGAGAGCTTACGCGGGAGCAGCAATGGAGTCGGATGAGCGAGTTGGTTGACGATGATATGCTCGATGCTTTTGTCCCGAGCGCCACTTACGATAATATCGTCGATGTATTGAACGACTGGTACGGTGGACTGACGGAGACGATTACTTTTCCGATGCCCGAGAATGATCGGGAAGACGATGAGTTTCGTCAGGTGGTGGCGGCTCTCCAATCTGGAAGCCAGCACAACGCATGACCGGTAGCGGCGGGTATTTTGCGTAACGAGGATTCGTATCCGAGAGCCCGCAGCGCAAGAATCGGCTGCCTTTTCCGGTAAGAACTTCCCGCACGTGCTGACATTTATCGCAGAGTCCCTCCATTCATGGTCAGGATGACAGAAGAGGGGCCACCGTGGTAGTGAGAGGTGTGTCTGCTCGTGGTTCGGGCCGACCCACAATCTGATGCCTCCCGCGAATCCACAAAAAGTCGCCAGTCGAATCTCGCCAAAGTCGGCGGCACCGTCCCGGGTTCTGACGCGCTTGCGTTCGCGAGTGGTCGACCCGGTCAACCGGGTGGTGCGAGATCTGCTGCGTCAGCCAGGCCCACGCGCAGCTGTGCATATCCTGATCGACGAGGAACGGGAGTCGATCAGGCGCGGCGAGGTTTGGGAGCGTTCCCTGAACTCCTGCGGGGTGACGACGAAAGTTGCTCCTTTGGGCAAGGAGAGTTTTTCATCACTTCTGGCCCGCGAGGCCGCTTTTGTCGTGGCGGGAACCCCTCGTCAGCCTCGACTCGAAAACTTTCTGCAATTTGCTCGTGAGCAGAAGCGCATTGTGGTCCTCGACTCTTCTCGGGACGCTGTTCGGCCAGAAGTCATGCTGGACCTGCTGTCTTCCGGGGGGCCTGAACTTCCCCGGCAGCGATCCCTGGCGATCAATTGGGTGGTTCGAGCGCCGATTGCCGAGCGCAGTGGTCGCGCTCAGGTGGTGTTTCGGATTGCGAATGAACTCGGTCGGCGCGGACATCGCGTGCGGGTCTATATCGACCCGGTCGAACATCTGTCGCGCCTCTCGCCGGGCGAGATTGTCGATTATATGGAACGGTATTTCGGGCCGCTCTTTCTCGAACCAATTATAGGATTGCGCAGGCTGAGTGACGCGGATGTCGCGATCGCTACCTGCTGGAAATCGTCGGAATTTGTCGCTCGCGACCGGAATTCATTATTTAGATTCAGGTTCCTGCAGGAGTTGGAAGAAAACCTCTACCCCGAGAGTCATCGCTATTTTCGTCGGGCAAAACAGGCCTACCATTTACCGCTGCGCGCTTTCGCTTTCGGTCGCACCCTAGCGCCCAGAGTCGAGGAACGTTCTTTGCGGCCCATAGAAGCGATTGATTTGGCGGTGGACCAATCCCGCTTCTTTGCGGAGCATCCGCCCAAGCGTCACCAAACCCCGAGGCGTATCCTGTTTTATGCACGGCCAGATCGTGCAGAGCGAGGCTTCTCTCTGGGGATGAAAGCGTTGCGCCTTCTGGCGCAGCGCGATCCGAACCTTGAAATTACCCTCTTCGGTTCGCAGGAAGAAGATGTCGGGTTTCTCGACTTTCCTGTCCGTTATCTGGGGATTCCCTCACGAAGCGAGCTCGCGGCCGAAATGAACCGTGCCCAGATTGTGCTCTCGCTGTCATTATCGGGAACGGTATCCACGGTGGCTCTCGAGGCCATGGCGTGCGGCGCAGTTGTCGTTGAATCCGAAATGTCCGGGCTTGCCGATATTCTCTCCCCGGGGGAAGGCTATCGCCTTGCACCCGCAGAACCTGCTGCCCTGGCCGCGACGATCCATGAACTTCTGGAGAATGCTGAACTTCGGAGCGAGTTGGCTTCTGGAGGGATTGCCGCGATGGAAAAGAGGGATTGGGCTTCATCGCTCAATCAATTCGAAACAGCTCTTCTCCAGCATTGCTTTGCCACGACAGATTTTCTTCCGCGGCCGGCTCATTTGGCGGCAGCTTCGGCCTGAGTCCGCCGGTTTGGCCGGAAGCCTCCCTGCTTCAATCCTTGTCCGCGAAGTTTACCGATAATAATGCCAATAGTGCGCCATTGGCTTCCTCTGTCGGGTCGAGTGGTTGGAAGACAAAAAAGAGATCATGGACACCGTCGATCTTGTCGAGACTGACAGAGAAATTTTCCTTGCTCGGGAGCAGCCGACTCTCGACGTCGACCGAGCCGATGAGGGGCCCATCGATACGATCTTTCCGCACGTCGATCCGTCCACCCTCCATAAAAGCGGACAGGGCGGTGGCTATCATATCGACGCGTACGATTTCGGTGAGGTCGACACCAGTAAAGCTGACGAACCCTCCGGGCGTGGTGGCGATGACCAGAGGAACGCCTGCCAGATCCTCCGGAACGATACTCGATTCCGGAGGCACGACCGTCATTGTTCCTGCGGTGTCATTGAACAAGGCCGCGCGAACATTGGGGTGTGAGAAGATCAGTTCTGCCTCTGAGGGCAGTGGCCCGATGATGTCTCCGCCACGGTCCTCATATGTAATTCGCAATCTGTACTGCGCGGGCGTGCTCGCATCCATCCATTGGTTCGGCTGCATACTTTCGGCATGCTTTCGGAACGATAGCTCACCCTGAAGCGGCAGTCCGGGAGTCTGTGGGCGGTCCGGGGATAAATTCAGGATCTGGTCGACGAGTTCGCGCGCGCGGTCGACGGTCAGGTGCTCATGGGCGGGCATGGCTCGATCGCCCCAATGGCCGCTACCGCCGCTCCGAACTCTGGCCGCCAGTATTTCCAATGCATCGGGGTCTGATGCGTAGCGGTCGGCAATATCGCGCAGAGCGGGACCGGCAGAGGAGATCTCTTCGGCATGACAGGAGCCGCAGCCCTCCACTTCGTGGTTGATGGCGAGCGTATTTCCATGGGTATTCGACGCCATGCCCGAGGCGAAACCATCTGTGGAGAAGTCAAATTCGACGAAAACGTCTTCCGCTCTGATGGATCCATTGTCAGTACTGCCGTCTTCCAGGTCTTCGACGCGAACACTGTAGGCGAGGGGCTCCTTGCTGAAAAAGGATTGGTTGCCCTCGAGCTGCACGATGATTTTTGGTGGAGCGTTACCGACTTGAACCTTATGGCTGCTGGTCGAGGTACTTCCGCCTTCATCGGTCACCAGAAGGTCGATGGTATATACGCCCGGCTCGAGAAGTTGATGCGTTGCGATTTCCTCGTTGGAGAACACCTCTCGCTGGCCGTCCGAATTTGTGACCGACCATTCCCATTGCATCGAGTCGTCGGGGTTACGGTCCCACGACCGTGAGCCATCCAGCGCAAGAGTGCTCGGCGCGGCACTGTTGATCGGCGACACATCCGCCAGCGCGACGGGAGGCGGGTTGTTGCTCGAAAAATAGGAGATACGCGTCACGCGAGAATCTTCGTTGTCGGAGAACCAGTTTGAGCCATATTCCAGAACCCAGATGCTGCCGTCGGGCCCAACGGTGAGATCAATCGGGGAGTTCAAATCGAGTTCCGAGAGAGGTTCGATCTTGGCAATTTCTCCTTGGTCGTCGATTTCCGCGAGGAGAATCCAATCGCGCATGAAATCGTAGAGAATCAGCTTGCCGTCGTAGTAGTCCGGGAATGCAGTCTCGGCAGGATATCGATCCGTGTAATAGACGGGTCCTGACATCGCGCTCCGCCCGGCACGGCGGCTCACACCCATGGCATCACCGCCGCCCAATTCAAAAAATTTATCGTCGAGAGCATACGGGTAGGCGATCCAGGAGGGTTGCGGAGGGGGCAGTTCGCGAAGTCCGTCATTCGCCGGCGAATCGTTACGTGGATTTTGGGGATCAAAGAAAGGTCCCGTCGCCGCGCCTTTGGTCATATCCCAAGGACGATAGGGAAGGTTGTTCTCGATAAAGAGTGGCCACCCGAAGAAGCCAGGCTCTTTGGTCCGGTTGAACTCATCATACCCCCGCGGTCCTCGCTCAGGGTGGTCCTCGTTGGCGTCCGGTCCGATCTCGCCCCAGTAGAGCGTCTCGGTGCGATCGTCAAAAGTGAATCGGAAGGGATTGCGCAATCCCATGACGTAAATCTCGGGACGCCCTTCGTCCGGATCGCTGAACAGGTTTCCTTCGGGAATCGTATAGCTTCCATCGGCAGTTGGGTGAATGCGCAGAATCTTTCCCCGGAGGTCCTGTGAGTTGGCCGAGGTTCCCAGAGCATTCTGGGTCGGGTTCGACTCATTCATGGGGGCGTATCCATCGATTGCTTGCGGGTAGGAGTCGTCGCCGGTCGAGATCCAGAGATTGCCCTGCGCATCGAATTGCAGATCGCCACCTTCATGCCCGGTCTCACCGGGGTCGATTTCGACCTCGAGCAGTAAGGTCTCTGTCTCCGGGAGAATAGCTTTGTCCCGGAATTCGAAACGAGAAAGGCGATATCGATATCGGCCTTCCGCATCTGTCGCATAGTAGAGGTAGCCATGCGCGGTTTGCTCAAAATCAGGAGCAAAGGTGATTCCCATCAGACCGTTTTCTGCTTCGGCATAGACTTCCAACTGACCTGCATCCGAGACTTCCCCCGTCGCGGGGTCGAGATGACGAATCCGACCCCTGCGTTCGATGATGTATAATTCGCCGTCCGGATTGAACTCGAAAGCGATGGGCTCCCCGATACTCCGAGCAATTGTTTCCGACATGACCCGCCAGGGCAGGGGGGCGCTTTGCTCATATTGCAGAGCGGGCGGACCTTGGCCGTCGCCCATCGACCACCGGATGCCGCCGAAGAGGTGGTCGAGATAGAGTTCCTCGGAGAAGCTGTCTTCGGTGTGGCCCAGTCCGGTGTAGAAACTCCGCCCTCCATCGAAGATGCGCTTCCATGCGATGGGATGGAACTCTCCGGTGGCTCCGCCCTGATAAGTTTCTTCATCGACGCGGAGAAGCACATCGACGCCCTCGCTGAACCTTTGGTAATCATACCACTCATCTTCATGTTCCCAGGCGTCCGGCAAGGTTGCCGTGGACGGATGATTGGGGCTCACGAGGCGAACGGTAGCCGTCTGCACGTTCGACGGTTCATTTGGATGGCTGAGGAATGCGGCACCGACCAATCGCGTGTACCAGGGCCATGCGTTGTTTTTCCACTCGGTGTCGGCCGCAGCATGGATTCCGACGAAGCCGCCTCCGGCTTGGATATACCGCTCGAAAGCGACCTGCTGGTTGCGGTCAAGCACGTCGCCGGTGGTGTTGAAGAAAACTACCGCACGGTAGGGCGCGAGGGCCTCTTTGGTGAACACGGTCGGGTCGTCGGTCGTATCGACCGCGATGCCTCGCCGTTTTCCCTCAAGCTCCATGGCCGCAAGGCCCGCCTCAATATTTTCGTGACGATATTCCGTGGTTCGCGTGAATACGAGAATTTCAGGGGCATCGGCGGGGAGGTCAGGGATCGGGGCGCTGCAAGAGATCCATGAGAGGCCAGCGAGCATAAACCAGACGATTGTTCGCATAACTCCAGTGTTGCGAACTCCGAGGGTGAAAGAAAGCAGGGATTACGGCTGCCGCCCCGAATCAGGGCTTCCGCAGGGTAATCATGGACCTTTTGTGTGCTTCCGTTAGAAAAGAGATATGACGTCAAAAACTGCGAATCCCCTCCATACGCGTGTTTGTGATCTTCTGGAAATTGATATTCCGGTGGTGCAGACCGGGATGGGGTGGGTAGCGACACCGTCTCTCGTGGCCGGTGCTTGCAACGCGGGGGTTTTCGGATTCCTTGCAGCGGCAGGACTTCCTCTCGAGGAAGTGGAAGCTTCGATTCGGGAAACCAAAGAATTGACCGATCGCCCGTTCGGGGTGAACTTCTTGATGGATGCTCCGGGCGCTGCGGAGATTGTCGAAATGATTCTCCGTTACGAGGTTCGAGCCGCAGGCTATAATCGCGCGCCAAGTGCGGATTTGATCCAGCGACTCAAAAAAGAAGGTGTTCTCTGTATCCCGACCTGTGGTGCACCGAGGCATGTGCAAAAGGCCGAGAAGCTGGGCGCCGATATGGTGATTGTGCAGGGAGGCGAGGGTGGTGGCCACACTGGATCCATTCCCACCTCCCTGCAAATTTCAGCCTGCGCCGATGCTGTCGAGATTCCGGTTCTTGCGGCCGGTGGTTTCAAGGACGGGCGAGGTCTCGTAGCGGCGCTTGCCTATGGAGCTGCCGGGATTGCCATGGGTACTCGTTTTCTGCTGACTCAGGAAAGTCCGGTGCCGGCGCAGACGATGAATCGTTATATTGAGGCGGGGCTGGGAGATGTGATTGTGACATCCGAGATCGACGGTATGCCCCAGCGAGTGGTGGTGAACGAATTGGTGCGTGAACTCGAGGGCAGCAGCGGGCTGTCCCGGTTGATGTTCGCCTTTCGCAACGCAATGGAATTTCGTCGCGTTTCGGGTGCGTCGATTCTGGACCTGCTGAAGTCGGGCCTGGCCATGCGGAAAAACGAGGGTCTGACGCGGAGTCAGCTACTTCTTGCCGCGAATGCTCCGATGCTCGCTCGACGCGCGATGACTGAAGGCGATCCTATAAGCGGCTATTTGCCGAGCGGCTCGGTTGCTGGATTGATCGAAGATGAACCCACATGCCAGGAACTGGTGGAGCGCATTCGTACGGAGGCAATGGATGCTCTCGACCGACTGCAGTGCTGAGCGAGCTCAGGAGACGAGCGACCAATCATCTCCGGTGCGGATGACCCTGTTCTCGCGCAACAACTTGCCCAGATGGGACCGAACGGAGGTTCCAGCCGCCGGCCATAGAAACTCGGGCACATCCGCATAGATAATTCGGACCATATCCGGGACAGCCGAAACGCCCTGGCCGAGAACCTCGAGGATTTGCTCCTCGCGTAAATTCCGATGGGCGATGTACTGGCGAATCTTTTCGCCGGCATTCCGAATGACCGGGCCGTGTGCGGGGTAGAGAACTTCGGGCTCCAACTCGAGGAGCCTCTGCAGAGACTCCATATAGTCGAAAAGGTCCCCACCATGTTCCGGAATCACGGTCGTGCCTGCACCGAGGACGACATCGCCGGTGAAGATCGCCCGCTCTTCCTCCAGCCAGTAGCAGAGATGGTCACATGCATGTCCGGGCGTGAAAATTGCCCGCAGAGTTGCACCTTCGGTTTCGATAACTGCCTCGCCATCGATCGCCACAACAGGTCCGTCAATCGGCCCATCCATACCTTTCCAGGGGCGCTTGGATGTGACCAGATCGCCAAAATGTTCGCGGACGTTCGCGATACCGCCGATATGGTCCGGATGAGCATGGGTGGCGACAATTCCTTGCAGCTCCCGGCTGTCGCGATGCTCGTCGAGTGCCTGAATCAGGAGAGGCATATAGGCGGGCGTGCCATCTCCGGTGTCGAGAAGAAGCGGGCGTGCGGAGGTTCCGACCAGGTAGGTATTGGTACCCGGCCCGGTAAAGGGTCCCGGGTTTTGCCCCAGAACTGTCACCACGCGGTCGCTCCAGACGTCAATATCGGACATCGTAAGCCCGATCATATTGCCTTGAACCACGCGGCCTGGGGAGTCGCTCATCGGTGCGCGATCAGTCTTTCGGCGTGTGCGCGTCGACCCATGCGCGGTATCCGCCGTAGCCGATGGCTTCGTGGCGTTGAGCTGCCTTTTGTGAAATCTTTTCGGTGTTCGAAGAGTCTACCGCAGCAACCTTTTCGGCAAGGTAGCTCGCCACCGAAGCGCTGTGTTTTCGAGAGGCTACAAGGTTGCCTTTCCCGGTAACGACATTGCCGCAACCAAAAACATTCTCGAAGGTAACAACCTTGCCCTTGTCCGCGTCTTCAAGGCGGAGAAGTTCTCCATCCATCGGCAGACCTTCGATGGGTTCGGGGATCGAACCGATCGAAGAAATCACCAAGGATGCGTCTGCATTGCGAACGTCGCCGGGGACGATGGCGGCTTTACCATTTTCATCCAGACGC
>DLYX01000168.1 GCA_003447545.1 Deltaproteobacteria bacterium
AGAGCGTTCAGGCCAACCCAGCCGTCCTGCACCTCGAGTGCGCCGGGTACCGGCGTGAAACGCTGCTGGGGTGGCGGCATGCCGACCGCGGCCAGGTTCTGGGCGAAGAGCATCGGGTACGGAAGTGTGCCGATGAAGGCTTCCATGCCGCAGACATCGACCAGAGTCGCCTCACCCGTCTCACGAGTCGCGCGGACCGCCGTCAATGCGGTAGCCGCGGCGTAAGCCGCCATATGATACTCGGCCAGCCGACCCCCGCATTGCACGGGGTCCTCTGCCGGACGACCATGTGCCGAGACCCAGCCACCGGCGGCTTGTGCCACAAACTCCGTCTCGGGCCTCCCCGCCCACGGGCCGGTTTCGCCGAAGCCGGAGATCCTCACCATGGCCAGACGCGGATTCTCGGCACGCAGGGCGGCAAAATCACAACCGATGGCTTCGAGCACTCCCCTGGCACCCGAAGCGATCACCAAATCCACCCCCCGAACCATTGCCAGAAGCTCGCGCCGGTCCGATTCGTCGGAGAGGTCGAGCGCTACGCTTCGCTTCCCGGTGTTCAGGTAGCGGAAAAGACCGCTGGCCTCGGGATCTCCTTCCCGGCCTTTCGGGAAAGGCCCCCAGGCGCGCAGTAAGTCCCCTCGTCCCGGTAACTCGACCTTGACGACGTCGGCGCCCAGATCCGCAAGCAGACGGGTCGCGTAAGCGTTGGATACGTCCTCACCAAGGTCGAGGACTCGGAGGTCATGCAAAGCGTCCATGAATTCAATTGGCACAGAAGAACCGCCGGTTGTTTCGGACGCTCCTTCTGCGGCTTCGGATCTCTAACGCCAACCGGGCGCCGAGGCAATTCACGCCGCGAGATGACGCAATGTGCCAGCGGCGAGGCATGGCTTGTGCACCAGGCCCCGGTTTGAACGGCATATGCCTTCCGTGCGAAGGGAGGTGGCAGGAGGCAATGATGAAAACTTTCCTTTGCGGCGTGAGTGGTTTTATCCTTGTATTTCTCGTCCCTGGCACCACGGTGCTGGCCCAACAGGAATCTCCGGCCGAGTATATCGAGTCGATCGAAACCGAGACCGATACCGGCGGTGCCGCCGACGAGGCTGATGCCGCGGTCGCGCAGGCCGACGTCCCGCAGGACGAGTCGGTTGTCGGGCTCGACAACCAGGAACGTCAACAGATCGAGCAGATTGTCGTCACGGCGAGAAAGCGCGCCGAGCTTCTGGAAGAAACGCCAATCTCGGTCACGGCACTCGGCGAGAACGCCCTGCGGGAATCCAACATCACGCGGCTGAACCAGATCACCGAACTGGTACCCAACCTGCAATTCGATTCCGACGGCGGCACCTCCAGCACCGCGCGCGTCTACATTCGCGGCATCGGAATCAACGACACGATCATGACCAACCAACCCGGCGTGGGCATCTACGTCGACGGGGTCTACATGGCACGTTCCCAGGGCAGCGTGCTGGATGTCGTGGACGTGGCGCAACTCGAGGTCCTGCGCGGACCGCAGGGAACCCTTTTCGGGAAAAATACCGCCGGCGGCGCGATCAACATCACCACAATAAAGCCACAACAGGAGTTTGGCGGATGGGTCCAGGTGCGACCCGGGAACTACGGTCGCATCGATACCCGCCTGGTTCTGGATGTGCCGATCGACCTCGGCTGGTTTGAGGACAAGCTCTTCACGCGGTTCTCCTTCGCTTCCCTTTATCACGACGGCTACCAATACAACGCCGCACGCGATGATTACTGGTCCAACCAGAACACATTGGCGTTCCAGGGCGCTGTGCGCTTCCTTCCCACCGACAATATTGTCGTCGATATCTCGGGCAACTATTCGCGCAACCACGCCAAACCGCGCGGCGGCCACTGCTTTCTGATCGACAAGGACGGCGAGGGACCGGGCACCCCGGGTGATTTGGTGCCCGGGTTTGCCGACAACTGTCGAAAATCAGAAGACGCAGACCTGCTGACATTCTACTCGGATCTACCCGGCCTCTCGGATCTTGAAAGCTACGGCGTATGGGCGACCATTGAGTGGGACCTCTCGGATCTGGGATGGACAGACGAGTTATCTCTCAAGTCGATCACGGCCTGGCGGCAGCAACAGGACCGCACCCAGCGTGACTTCGACCTGACCGACAGTGGTGTAGTGGAGATCGCGATCAAGGGTGGGCCGTTGGTGATCGATGGTGCACCTTTCCGCTCCAAACAGATCAGCCAGGAATTTCAGGCCATCGGCTCGAGTTTCGATAGACGCCTCTTCTGGGTGGGCGGATTCTATTATCTGGCCGATCAGGCGCGCGAACTAAGCGGAACTAACGCCCTCTATGGCGCTCCGTTCTATTTGCCGGGTGCCGCGAGCAATGCCGACCGCAAGGTGGACAACTACACCCTCGCCGTCTTCGGGCAGGCGACCTGGGATATAACCGACTGGTTAAGCGCGACGGGTGGGCTGCGCTGGACCCTCGACCATCAGGGGTATTCTCTTTTCAACTGGAATCTAGCTGACCCCAACCAGACCAAGGAGGCGGCCCGGGGCGTGCCCATTCCCGAAGAGGACATCACCCAGGACAGTAACGATTCGAAGGATTTTGATGCATGGACGCCGATGGGCAGCGTCGCCATGACGCTACCCGAAGATCTGCAACCGGAAATGCTGGATCATATGATGGGCTACTTCACGTATGCCCGCGGATTCAAGGGCGGCGGCTTTAACGCTCGCGCCGGTAGCGGATTCCCGAAAGAAGAACCCCTGCCCACCTTTGATCCCGAAACGGTGGACTCTTTCGAGATCGGCCTGAAGACCATCTGGTTCGACCGCCGCCTCACGGCCAATTTTTCATTCTTTCTCGCCAAGTATAAGGACATGCAAGTCCTCACGGTCAAATCGATCCCCTGCGCAACCGAGGAGGACCCCGGTTGTCTCCAGATCCTTCCCATCAATGCCAACGCCGCTGACTCCAAGTCGCGCGGGGCTGAATTCGAGTTTCTCGCACGCCCTCTGGAGGGTCTCGCATTGACCTGGAATGTAGGCCTTCTCGACGCACGCTTCGATGAGTTCATCTCGACCAGCGAAATCGATGATTCGCCGATCAACCGCGCGGGCGAAACGTTCAACAATGTCCCCCAGTTCAACACGTTGATCGCCGCTCAGTATTCCTTCCCCCTCGAGATTGGAGACCAGGCGCTTCTCTCCGGATGGCTGACCCCGCGGGTGGAATGGTATTACCGCAGCGCGGTTCACCTCAACGGACCCGAACTTCCCTCGGGCCAGCAACCTGGCGTCGGCGTGTTCAACGCCAGACTGTCCTATGATTTCTGGAACGACCAAGGCCAGATCGCTCTTTGGGGCAGGAATCTTACCAACGAGATCTACGGTACCGGCTCGATCCCGGTGGCCGCCCTCGGGTTCAACAGCATTCTGTATTCGCCGCCGCGAACCTTCGGTGCCGAGCTTTCCTACCGGTTCTAGATCAACGATCGGACATCGGCAGACGCCAGAATCGGATCCAGACAATAGCGGCATAGACCGGGGCCCCGAAGCTCGCGATCCACAAAAAACCGGCCAACCCCCCCAGCCAGGTAATCGGGCCGATCAGATAAAGGATGTCTTCGATCTCGAAGCCGCCCGAGGCCGGTTGGTCGGGAATGCCCATGCGCGTCCGCGCGTTGATCTGATCATGGCCGACGAAGATCGCCACGAAGGCAGCCCCGCAAACAAGGCCCATCCAGATCGGCTCGGATGTGCCCGTGGCGCGTGCCACGCCGACACCCATGCCGGCAAAGACAGCGGACTTCACCACCAAATCGACAGCCCGGTCGTAGCGATGGCCGAATTCCGAGGTCTTGCCCGAAAGCCGCGCGAGTTCGCCATCGGTGTGATCGAGAAACATCGAGAGCATGTAGAGTCCTGCGCCGAGTGCGATCGATAGGGATGAGCCGAGGCCAAACGATACCGCACCCGAAAGTCCCACCAGCAGCGACAAGGTGGTGAGATGGTTTGGGTGCACGGCAGTGTGCACCAGCGGCCGCACGAGAGCGCGGGCCAATCGGCTATCCCATGATTTGGTCATGATGGCTCCGATCGCTCGCCCGAAGACGGCGGCTTCGTCTCCCCGGCGGGCAAATGCGTGGCCAGAAATTCGATCAGGTTCTCGCCCATGACCTTGCGGATCGCGACCTCGGAGAGACCCTCATCGAGCAGCGCCTGGGTCAGCGCCGACAATTCCGAGGCATCAAAAAGCACCGTGGTGGAACCATCCCAATCCGAGCCCAGAGCCACGTGATCTTCCCCCACAATCTCGATCGCGCGCGCAATCGAGCGAGCCACGCCCGCGGGCGTAATATCGCAAACCGCCCCTTCCCAGAATCCGATCCCGATCAATCCGCCGCGCACCGCAATCCGGGCCAGGAGGGCATCATCGATATTCCGTGCCGTCGGGCACTGGCTGTAGACACCCGTAT
>DLYX01000474.1 GCA_003447545.1 Deltaproteobacteria bacterium
GCCGGAATGCTCGGTCGCACTGATCCATGGCCGCGTCCCGGCGGCAGAGCGCGAGCGGATCATGCGCGAATTCAAGGAGGGGGCCTACCAGATCCTGGTGGCGACGACGGTGATCGAGGTGGGTATCGATGTAGCGAATGCGACCGTCATGGTGATCGAGCATGCGGAGCGCTTCGGCTTGTCTCAATTACATCAGCTCCGTGGGCGGGTCGGGCGGGGTGCTTCGGCCGCGAGATGTCTACTGGTGGCGGACTGGGCGCAGTCCCGCGAGGCGCGAGAGCGCCTGCGGGTGATGACCGAGACCACCGACGGTCTTCGAATTGCGGAAGCGGATCTCGCGATCCGAGGTCCCGGAGCGATGTTGGGAACGCGCCAATCGGGTGTTCCCGACTTCCGGGTGGCGAATATTCTACGGGATCAGGCGCTTCTGCATGAGGCCCGAGATGTGGCGATGGCCCTGCTGGAGGGCGATCCGGACCTGTCAGCGCCCGAGTCACAAGGGTTGCGTGACGCTCTGGCCGCGCGATGGGCAGGTCGTTTGGGTCTGGCCCGGGTTGGGTGAACCGATTCTCGACGATTGTGCAGGAAAAGCGGGGCGCGACTTGGACGAAAACCCCTTTTCAATGCTAGCCACTAGATATGGAATTTCCGCGGATCAAGCGCCTCCCGCCCTACGTCTTCAACGTCATCGGTGACTTGAAGGTCGACGCCCGGGCTCGGGGGGAGGATATTGTCGATTTCGGGATGGGTAACCCGGACACGCCGACCCCGAAGCATATTGTGGACAAGCTGGTCGAGGCTGCTCAGAACCCCCGGAATCACCGCTATTCGGTGTCGCGCGGGATCTACAAGCTCCGATTGGCGATTTGTGATTGGTACGCGCGTCGCTACGGAGTGTCTCTGGATCCGGATAGCGAGGCGATTGTCACGATCGGTTCCAAAGAAGGGATTGCCCACCTTTCGTTGGCGATGTTGGGCGCGGGCGATGTGGTGCTCGCGCCGACGCCGACTTATCCGATCCATCAGTATTCCGTGATCATCGCCAACGGCGATTTGCGTTCGGTACCACTCGGGCCCGGACAGGATTTCTTTCAAAATCTGCTCGAGGCGACGCGTCAGAGTTGGCCGAAGCCGAAGTTCCTGATTCTGAACTTTCCGCATAATCCCACAACGGAGATTGTCGACCTCGAGTTCTTTGAGCGGATCGTCGAGTTCGCCCGTGCGCACGATATGCTTGTGGTTCACGATTTGGCATATGCGGATATCTGCTTTGACGGCTACACGCCGCCAAGCTTGTTGCAGGTTCCGGGCGCCCGCGAAATCGGTGTGGAATTCTTCTCTCTCTCGAAGAGCTACAGTATGCCGGGTTGGCGAGTGGGTTTCGCCTGCGGCAATCAGGAAATCATTGCGGCTTTGGCGCGGATGAAGAGCTATCTGGATTACGGCATTTTCCAGCCGGTCCAGATCGCAGCGACGGTAGCCTTGAATGGCCCGCAAGATTGTCTCGACGAGATTCGAGATCACTACCGCTCGCGTCGAGATGTCCTCTGTGACGGGCTGACGCGTGCTGGCTGGAATGTGCCACGACCGAAATCGACCATGTTCGTATGGGCAGAAATTCCGGATGAATTCAAAAAAGCGGGCTCGCTGGAATTCTCGAAGTTTCTGCTCGAGGAGGCCAAGGTTGCTGTTTCGCCCGGGATTGGTTTCGGCGAGTATGGCGACGATTTTGTACGCTTTGCCTTGATTGAAAACGAGCATCGAACTCGCCAGGCGATCCGGGGCGTTCGCAAGGCTTTGAATTTGGGAGGAAGTCCTCCCCTGATCACAAAAGAAATGACGGCTGCGGCAACGCAAAAGCCGGGAGGTGAGAACGATGGGCGCTAAAAAAGGACGTGCGGCTTCGCGTGGTCCCGCAAGGCGGCCGGCGCCAGCGACTCGAGCGGGCGTGCGCGTTGGCGTCGTTGGCTGGGGTACGATTGGCTCGGGCGTGATCCGATTTCTGCGTGAGTCGAATGAGCATTTGGCGTCTCGCCTGGGGGCCCCGATCGAATTGGCGCGAGTTGCCGACCTTGATCTGACCCGCAAGCGAGCGGTGCGCGTACCCAAATCGCTTCTGACCAAGGATGCCCGATCGATCCTTAGCGACCCTAAAATCGACGTGGTTGTCGAATTAATGGGCGGTCTTGAGCCTGCTCGGACGTTTGTGCTCGAAGCGATTCGCCATGGCAAGGATGTCGTGACCGCAAACAAGGCTCTTCTCGCTCATCACGGAGCTGAAATCTTTGCCGCGGCCGAAGAGGTCGGCGTCGGCGTCGGTTTCGAAGCCAGCGTCGGTGGCGGGATCCCGATCATCCGGACTCTCCGTGAAGGCATCTCTCCGGACGAACATGAGGCGGTATTCGGCATCGTGAACGGAACCGCGAACTATATTCTCAGCACCATGGCCGCCGACGGCCTGGGCTTTGCCGAGGTGCTCGCCGCGGCTCAGGCCAGCGGTCTGGCCGAAGCGGATCCGACCTACGATGTCGACGGTATCGACTCGGCTCATAAGCTCGCGCTCCTGGCTCAGTTGGCCTTCGGAGTGGCTTTGCCATTGGATGCCATTCATACGGAGGGGATTCGGGACGTGGATCGGGTAGATATGGCTTACGCCAAAGAGCTTGGGTACGTGATCAAGCTTCTGGCGGTGGCCAAGCGGGATGGCAAGGATATCGAGGCCCGCGTTCATCCCACGATGATTCCCGCCACCGACCCTCTGGCTCTTGTCGATGGTGCGTATAATGCGGTTTGCGTGCATTCCCGCGGTCTCGAGAGGACCATGTACTACGGGCAGGGCGCCGGCATGATGCCGACGGCCGCAGCCGTAATCGCCGATGTTCTGGATGTGGCTCGAGATCGTTTGGGTCAGGGTGGGCCTCGTTTGGCACCGCTGGGTTATCCGATCGCGCGCCAGGTCGCCGCGAAGGTTCGACCGATCGGTGCCATCGAAAGCGACTACTACCTGCGGATCATGGTTCGTGATGAGGCGGGTGTCCTCGGGAAAGTGGCCGGCCAACTCGGCCGGTCGGGGATTTCGATCGCGTCGGTCGTGCAACGCGAGCGGGTGGGCCGTGGTGCAGTGCCCGTCGTGATCCGGACGCACGGAACTCGCGAAAAGGATCTGCGAAAATCTCTGGCCCGCGTCGCGGCCTTGCCTGCGGTCAAGGGCAGGCCGGTCGCGATCCGCATCGAGGAGGCTCCGGGCTGATGGATCGTAACCTTGCATTGGAACTGGCGCGCGTGACGGAGGCCGCCTCGCTGGCCGCGGGGCGGTTGATGGGACGCGGTGATCCGATGGCGATCGATCAAGCGGCTACGGCCGCCATGCATCGAGCGTTCGGGGCGATCGAGACCACGGGCAAGATCGTGATTGGCGAGGCCCCTGTCGGGACCGGCGATCCCCTTCATGTCGGAGAATTCGTGGGCGGCGGCGGGGAAGATGCTCCGGTGGCCATGGATGTTGCGCTCGATGCTCTGGAAGGCGTCACTGTCTGCGCGACCGGGGGTGCAAATGCCCTGTCGATCATTCTGGTCGGGATGCCGGGTGAAATTCTGTGCTGCCCGGAAACCTATATGGAGAAGATTGCCTGTGGGCCGGAGGGGAAGGGCGTGGTTTCGCTGGCCCAGTCCCCTACGGAGAACCTCAAGGCACTTGCGGCCGCCAAGGGTGTTTACGTTGAAGATCTCACAGCGGTGATTCTGGATCGCCCACGTCATAGTCGCCTCGTGCACGAGATCCGGGAAGCCGGTGCCCGTGTTCAGTTGCTCGCCGACGGAGATCTGGCCGCCGCTATCGCAACGGCACGTCCGGACTCCGGCGTCGATATCCTGCTCGGAATCGGCGGCGGCCAACAGGGCGTGCTGGCCGCGGGCGCTCTGCAGGGTCTGGGCGGCGTGTTCGAAGGAAGGTTTCGCCCCTTGTCAGGCGACGAGACTGTTCTCCTGAAAGAAGCGGGACTTGAGGAGGCTGATCGGATTTTCCCA
>DLYX01000028.1:0-5530 GCA_003447545.1 Deltaproteobacteria bacterium
GCTGCCAGAGCTTCCCGAACAGCCAGCCCGACCAGACGATGTGCCTGACGGTAGGTGGCGCCTTCTTCCTGCATGATGGTCTCGGCGAGATCCGTTGCGTGAATAAAGCCCTCGCTCGCGCGCTCGCGCATGAGTTCGGTGTCGAAAGACAATCCGCGAACCACCTCCGCGAGGAGCTTTGCCGTCCGAATGCCGGCGTCCAACGATCGCGGAACCTCACCGATGGCGAAGATCCGATTATCCATTTGCGCCGAGGGGCTTTTACCGACCGCAGCCATGGAAACCATTTTGCCGAGCATGGTGCCAGAAATGCCACGAACGAAGGCCAGCGCGTAAGGGTTTTTTTTCTGCGGCATGATCAAACTGATGCGCGCGTGGCGATCCGCCAGCTCTACCAGCCCGAATTCCTTGGTATTCCAGATCTGCAAATCCTCGGCGAGACGGTCGAGATGGAGGAAGACCGCCATCAAATCGGCCATCACCTCAAGCGGCTGGTCAACCTGCCACATGGCGTCACGGGTGTTTCGGATCGGCTCGGCGAAACCCAATAAATCGGCTAGACGCTCCCGATCCACGGGCAGGCGAGTTCCATTGATATTCCCGATGCCCCCCGGGCACTGATCCGTGCGGCGGTAGGCCTGCTCGAGGCGCTCGAGATCGCGGAGCGCCGGGTAGGCAAAAGCAAGGAGGTAGTGCGCGAGGCTGCTCGGCGTCGCCGGTTGCAGATACGTGTAATCCGGCATCACGGTATGGACGTGCTCGCGTGCCTGAGAGACCAGTGCGTCCAGCATCCCGAGGACTTGCTCGGAGAGGCCCAGCAGGCGATCGCGGACGGCCAATCGGTAGGCGATCGTCGCCGGTTCCCGGCGCGGACGGCCCGCACCCAACCAACCGGCTGCTTCTTCGTCTCGCGCGCGTACCCACGCCTCGCGGTTGGAGTAGACATCCTCGAGAGCGTCATCGAGCGGAAATTCCTCCACCGGAATCTCGTGCAGTTCCAACAGCTGCCGCAGCAAGCGTTGGCCTGCCTCCGCGGGAACGACGCCAACCTCGAGCATCATCAAAATGTGGGCGAGGTCGGCGAGGCTGCATCCCTTGTGCAGAATCGGAGCGTCCGCAATTTCGAGTCCGTAGGCCGCTTCGCGCAATTCCGGGGCCGGACCTTCGCGCAACCGACCGCCTTCGCCTTGCCCCTTTGTGGAAGCCATTAATCCACCGAGACCTTCCGAATGCCGCGACCAACCGTCGGGTCCGCGGCGAGCAGAACCTCATCCATGGCGCGCGGTCGGCTCTTCTCCACACGAACAGCCTCGGAGTCACCACCACGCTTGAGCAGGCGCTGGAACCGATTCACGCCGGCCTGCAAAATCCGTCCGACCGAGTTCAGAATCGGGCCCGGATCGTCCCAGGCCGAATAGGCATAGGTGCGCCGACCTCGGTACGACTGCAACCAGGTCCACCACGTCAGTCTCTTTTCCGGCAGAAAATAGAGCATCACCGTCTTGAGGTCGCGCTCTTCGTGAATCCATTTCAGACCTTCCTGAAATTCGGTCTGCGGCTCAGTCGATTCTCCGAGGACCTCACGGTACCAGATATGCGGCAAATTAATTCCGGATGCCGTCACCACCGAATGCGGGAACCAGGTGCGCCCGCCGGTCGGTTCGGTGATCTTGAAGCAACCGTCACGTTGGTCTTTCTTGAATTCGACGACACCATAGCCAACGTGGCCGATGTCCTTGAGAATGCGTACGGTCTCTTCCGCCAACCAGGAGTCGCGGCGGCTTTCCGCGAGGGTCGCGGTCCCGAAACCGCGGGGATACATCCGCAACTTCCGGCCCGTCCAGACCGCCAGAGGATTCTGGTTTGCGTCGAGATAGGTCACACCCCACATCACCTGGCTATCGTCCCCGGGCAAATACTCCTGGATGATCAGATCCTGGTGAACCGGGTAGGTCAGGTCATAGAGCTTGCGCAACATTTCCGCCGAATCCGCGAGGAAAAGTCGCGTATCAAAGGTCTCGCGCCAGGCCGCATTGGGCTGAAAGGGCTTGATCAGCGCGGGATAGGAGAGCTCTTCGAGAATCTTCTCGATATCGTGGTCTTCGTCCGTGAAGTACGTACGCGCGAGCGGAAAATCTCGCTCCATGGCGATCTTGTAGAAGGACTTCTTGTCCAGAAAGAGTCGGGCGACTTCCTTCTCGGGCAAGCGATAGTGAAAATATGGATCGAGTGCCTCACGTTCTTCAGAGATGATCTGGACATTCAAATCTCCGCTGGGAAGCAGCACTCCCTTCTGGCCCTGCCTGGCCAATTCTTCGCCAATTTCAATCAGCGTCGCGACCAGACCCGGCCCACCCTTCTGGAAATCCGGGCAATGGATCTTGGTCGCATAGCGGGTTTGCGCTCCCGGTTGCTCGAGATCCGAGTCGATCGCGATCACGGGCACGCCGACGCGGCCGAGCGCGCGGCACGTGGCCATGCCATTTTGTCCGAGTCCCAGCACGACGGCTGGCGGTTGATCAAAACGAGGGAGATCCATTTTTACTCCTGAAAGCCGGGGCACCGTCCCGCAGGCATCCACGGGACCTCCCGGAAAGGGAACATGGGATCTCTTTGTCTAGGTCGAAAGGTCTCATCGCAAGTGCCGGCAGCGCCCGGCTGCCTCTTTTCCTATCTTCGGCTGATCGTTGCGGAAGATATAATCCGCCCAAAACCAAGACTGCCCCGAATGCCGATTTTGCGCTAGAACAAGTCTGGATGCCCACGAAAACCAATCGGGAGCGCTACAGCCCGCGCGAGATCAGGATTCGGCGTTGGTTCGAACGCCAAATCGAGGGTCTGGGCGAAAAAGCCCTGAAATATGGACTCGATCCGCTGGGCCAGGTGCTCGCCGGGCCGCTGCGCCTGAAGCCTGATCTGCGCCCGCAGCGCGCCATTGTTGTTCTCAGCGGAGGCATTCGATCCACGGGCCACCTCAACGCCACCAGCCGTGCCCGTCTGCAGCATGCAGCCAGACTCCACCAAGCCAATCCGGAGGCTCTTTTTGTCGTCTGCGGCGGGCCGAGGCGACCGGGCCGTCCGGTAAGTGCCTCTGCCATGGCCGAAATGGCGCAAAATCTGGGTGTCCCGGCCGAACAGATCCTCGAGGAAGGTCTTTCCAGTCGGACCGCGGAAAACGCCGAGGAGGCCTCTCTGCTCCTGCGGGAACGGGACATCCGGTCGGCGACACTCGTCACCAGCGCCCTGCATATGCGCCGGGCACGGCTCTGCTTCACCGCCCAGCAGATCCAGATCCACCCAGCGCCTGTGGATCGCATCGAAGGGGAGCCACCCGCGCGGGCCAGCCTGATCTCGCAAACACTCCACGAATGGCTGGGCCTCGCCTACTATAGGGCCCGCACCTGGCTGTGAGCCTCCGGGCCGTCGCCAGCCCCTGAGCTGGCGGAGCGCCAGCGAGAGGCCCCGGGGGCGAGAGACCCCGGGGCATCCCTGCTCACTTCGGACTTTCTCCTCAGGCCGGCGCTACGGCCTTGAGAATGAACTCGACAGAATCCGCCGTCGCGCCCGGGCTCAGCCCGACCAATCCATGACCCATGCCGTTCGCACGCCACTCGCCGAGACGCTCGCGGCAGTGCTCGGGCGAGCCGCAGATCGCAATCGCATCGACGAGATCATCGCTGACAGCTGCGATGGACTCCTGCTTGTTGCCCGCAACATAAAGGTCGCGCACCAGATCGGCGTTTTCGGTGAAGCCGAATCGGCAGAACATATCGTGGTAGTAGGTCCCCATGCCGCCGATATAGAACGAGATCATCGGCTTGAGAGCGCTGCGGGCGAAGTCGACATCCTCGATCGGCACAACCCCGAGGAACGGTGCGAGTTCAATCTCGGAGGGGTCGCGGCCCGCGTCCCTTGCGCCCTCGGCGATCCATTCCAAACCTTCATTAAAATGCTCGTAGGGCCAGAAAGTCGGCACCCATCCATCTGCAATGCGCCCCAGTTCGCGTACCGCCTTGGGCTGCAGAGAGGCCACATAGATCGGAATATCCGCGCGCACGGGCGTCATCGCCAACTTGAAATGCCGTAATTCGGCAAGCGTGCTTTGCTCCGGCGTAAGTCTCTCGCCGCGCCAGAGAGTCTTGCAGATCCCGATCGTTTCGCGCAGCCGGGTCAGAGGTTTGCGATAGGGCGTTCCATGAAAATTCTCGACGACGTTCTTGCCGCTGGTGCCCAGTCCGAGAATGACGCGCCCTTCGGAAATTTCATCCAGAGTCGCGGTGCTCATGGCTAATAGACCCGCCGACCGGCTGAAAACATTCGCGATGCCGGTCGCGAGCTTGATCCGCGTCGTTTCCTTCGCAATTTCGGTGAGCAACTGAAATTGCTCGTAACCCCAGGCCTCCGGAATCCAGATGGATTCGTAACCGAGGTCTTCGGCGATCCGAGCGATTTTCAGGACTTCCTTGCGGTCATAGCCCTGCCAGAACGGGACAACTCCAAGCTTTTCCTTCATGCAGAGTGTCGGTGCCAGAAGGAGCGTAGTCGCGTCAAGTCCCCGAGGTAAAACATCGATAAAACGTGGATTTCGTCTTTTCTTCGCTTTTCACTTGACGCCGGCATCGAAAGGGCGAATAAAAGGCGAATGGACAGCTACCAGGAATTCCACGGCGCGCCCTCACAGCGGATACCGAATATTTCCGCGCAAACTCCAAACCTCGTCGACGGATCGGCGGACCGATCGGCCGACGGCGCGTCGATGACCGGCGGATCCGTGACCGACGGATCCGTGACCGGCCGTCAGCATCGCCTTCAGGCAGGCCGGCAAGTCGCCACGCGGATTCATTATCTCTACACCCAATCGCGACAAATCCTGACCGAGAATGCAGGACTCTACGGAGACCGCGGCTGGCAGCTCCAGCCATACAGCGGGTGCGCCAAGGACGTACAGCCCCCCCACACGGGTGCCGCCACGACCGACAAACGCCCTAAGGGAAGGTCGTCCGCAACATCAGCCGAAACCTTTGCGGATCGCTCGAACACCCCCGGGCGCGCCAGACGAGTCGTCGTCAACCCGGCCAGCCCGGAATTACTCCAGGAAACGCTCGCCAGCCGGCGCTGGCGGTCCGCACCGATCACCCTTGCGGGAGCTTCCGACTGCTACCAGCCGATCGAGAGACAGCTTCGTCTCACCCGGCGATGTCTCGAAGTCCTGGCTGCGGCCAGAAATCCGGTTGTCATTCATACCACTTCCGACCTCGTCCTTCGCGACCTCGACCTGCTCGCCGGCCTCGCCCGTCGTCGCTCGGCTCAGGTCCACCTCTCCTTGACGACTCTCGATGACGAACTCGCCGAACGGCTCGAGCCGGGCCATACGCAGCCGAGCGCCCGGCTGGCTGCCATCCGAAGACTCGCCGACGCTGGGATCCCCACCAGCGTTGTGGCCGCCCCGATCCTCCCGGGTCTGAACGACTCGGAGATTCCTGCCATCCTCGGGGCGGCCGCGCAGGCGGGGGCGCGCAGCGCTGCCTGG
>DLYX01000028.1:5820-8486 GCA_003447545.1 Deltaproteobacteria bacterium
GGCCGCGCAGGCGGGTGCGCGCAGCGCTGCCTGGAACCTCGGGGGACTTCCGCACGATACAGACAATGCGTTCTGGAACTGGATCCAGACAGATCGACCGATGATGCAGAAGAAAATCGACTACGGCCGGCAAAACAGTTCGCGATCCGCGGAATCGCCCAGCGGCGAGTCCACCGGCGATCACAACGTTTCAGCCGCCTATCTTGCCCAACTCGACGCCCTCTTCCAATCCAGCGCGAGGCGCTATGGCCTCGACCGCCCCCTTCCCCTGATGGATGGCGCGCACTTCCGACGGCCGACCGTTCAAGCCTCGAGTTGACCTCCAGCACGGGTTCTCGCGCGACCGCCTCTGCCTCGCTATGCTAGATGGAGTATGAGCGCGACAAATTCCGAACCGCTTCCGGCTTCCAGTGGAATCCAGCTCGTCCCGGACATGCCCATCTGCCAGCAAGATCTTCCGCTTGATTGGTATCAGGCAGCCTTCAAGCCGTATGCGGAGGAATATCTGGCGCTTCCGGACCGCAAGCCCGGGACGGTTTTGCCCTGGATGGATAGCTATATCCAACCGGCGCTCAAGCATTTCGGAGACGAACTTCTTCTCCTCGCTCACTATTATATGGGTGGCGAGATCGTGAAATTGGTCGAACGTTACGGTGGCCGAATCGCGGACTCCTATGAGCTGGCGCTGCAGGCCAAAAACCACCCCGAGAAAAAAGTCATCGTTGAATCAGCCGTGCACTTTATGGCGGAGTCCATTGCCCTCCTCGCCAATGAGGACCAGAAGGTGTGGATCACGAACCCCAAATCGGGGTGCACGATGGAAATGCTGGCGAAAGACCATATGGTCGAGCCGGTCTTCGAGGACCTGCAGAGCCGCTACGGCGACGATATTCTCGTGATCGCCTATATGAATACCTCCGGACGCGTAAAGGCTCTCGCCGGGCGAACCGGTGGCGCCGTCTGCACCAGCTCCAACGCGCAGGCCATTGTGAACTGGGCTCTCGAGCAGAACCGAAAGATCTTTTTCGTACCCGATCGGCATCTCGGCGAGGTTGTTGCCGGCTGGTGCGGGATACCTCCAGCAGCGCAATTCCAATGGGGCGGCGGTCTCGAGGGCGCAGCCCAGACGGTCGCTCAACTTTCCGCGACCGATCTCGAACGACTCGACCAGGCAAAGATGATTCTCTGGGGCAGCTTCTGTGGCGTGCATACGGTTTTCCAACCGCGCCATGTCGCCTATTGGCGGGAACGCGGCTATCGCGTGCTCGTCCATCCTGAATGCCCAAAGATCGTTGTCGACGCGGCCGATGGCGCCGGATCGACCAAATTCCTGTGGAATGCTCTTCTCGAGGCGAAACCCGGCGATCGGCTGGCAATCGGCACCGAAGGCCATTTTGTCCGCAATGCACGCGAGCAAGCCGCTTTGCGCGGCATCGAATTGGTGAACGTCGCTGATATTCCCAGCCCCGAATTCAGCTCGATGGGTTGTGGCTGCGCGACCATGTCGAGGAATGACCCACCCCACCTCGCGGCGACCCTCGATCTGCTGCGCCGCGGCGAAGCTCCGGATCTGAACCGGGTCCTGCCCGGCGATAGCATTGATGAAGTCACCGCACGCCGGGAGCGTCTGGACCCCGAACAACGCGATGAGGTCGTCAAGAATGCGCGCCACGCTCTGGAGCGCATGATTTCGATCACGCAGGCCGCGGCCCGCTAGTCCGCCGAGGGCCGCTCGGGCGGGGCCACCGAGGCCAGCGCGCCTGCGGCCACCACTTGCAGCGAGCCGGAGCCGACCCAAAACCGCAAATGAGCCCCGCCCAGCTTGGCTACCGAGGCCTGTGCCAGCGAAGCGAGGCGTGGGTAGCCACTCAAAACCCGCGAGACGAGAAAATCGAGGCGCGCGTATTGGCCCGCTGCCGTTCGCGTCTCGATTATAAAACCGGTCTCCTCCAGAATTCGCTTCAGCGTGCCCGGTTGAAAAAGCACCACGTGTTCGGGGAACTTCAGAGAAACCCAGGATCGGCGCTGCAGCTTGGCGAGCAGACTATCCGTATTGGGCGTCACGAGAATCACCCGACCGCCAGGACGCAAGACTTCGCGGATCCGCAGGAGCGCCTCGCGAGGATCACGGAAATGCTCCAGGCAGTCCTGCAGGCTCACGACATCGAAATAGGAATTCGGTAGCTCAACCTCCGCCAGAGTTCCCCGACAGACGGTTCCCTTGCCCTGCAGAGCCTCGACCGCATCGGGACTCCGCTCGACGGCCCAACGCTCGGAGAACTTCCCCTCTGCCGCATCGAGGAGATAGCCAAACCCGGCCCCCACATCGAGTAATCGTCCACCCTCAACCTCTGGCGGCAGAGCTGCCAAACGATGGGCAAAGACTTCGCGAAAATCCTCCCCGCGCGTGGCGTAGTCCTCGTAGCCCGCACTCAAGCTGTCGGCATTCGCGAAATATTCCTGTTCGTAGAGCGAGCCAAGGCGAGCCTCCGAGGGCATCGGGTTCAGGTACCAGAGACCACAACCACGGCAGGCGACCATGCGGAATCCGTCCTTGGCCACCACGGGCTCGAAATCAGCGTCACCGCAAAGCGGACATGGGTGCTCCGTCCGATCGTCCGGCTGAAAATCATAGGCGCGCCGCCGCAGCGCCCGCCGAACCCGCA
>DLYX01000125.1 GCA_003447545.1 Deltaproteobacteria bacterium
CACCTCGAAGGCCTCGGCTTGCCCAAGCCCTCCGAACAGGCCGACCAGCTCCTGGCGCAACCCGCCGGTCATCGAAGCATTCTTGCGCGGATGCTGGTGAACCTGCGCGGCATCCACCTCCGATCTCAAAACTATCCGAAGTGCCTGGCCGTGGTCGACCTCCTGCATCATCTCGATCCCGAAAATCCGGGTTGGATGCGCGAGAGGGGCTTGATCTACCGGCAACTGGACTGCAACGACCAGGCGCGTTCAGATCTCGAGCGCTATCTCCTGTCATCGCCTCCCCCCAAGGAAGCCGAAACGATTCGCGAACTAATCATATCCATGGAAGAAAAGCCTCGCGTCCTTCACTAGGGCGCAGCATTAACTTTGGGCTCGATGACTCGGGCGTATGAAGGAACTTTATGAGCACCGATGATTCGAAGGACAGTATTACCGCGATCGACACACGGTTCGACCTGGACGCCCGGCAACTCGAGCAGACCCTCGGGACAGCTCTTGCCCGAAAGTCCGACTTTGCAGACCTCTATTTCGAGCTCCGCGAATCCACCCATGTAGGACTCGAGGAGGGTCTCGTCAAAAGAGCCAACGTCAGCATCTCGCAGGGCGTGGGGGTGCGCGTGCTAGCCGAGGAAAAGACGGGCTACGCCTATTCCGATGAAATCACTCCCGAAGCCCTCGAACTGGCTGCAGCGAGCGCGCGCACCATCGCACATGGGAGCAGCGCGGAACGGCGCATCGCGGTCCGCACGGGCATCGCCAGCCCAACTCATAACCTCTACCCGATTGATGCGAAGGGCGTTTCTCGCCCCCTCCCTGATCGGATCGACCTCCTGCAGAAGATCGACAAGGAGGCCCGAAAGTTTGATAGCCGCATTTGCAACGTCATGGCGAATCTCGCCATCGAGGAAAAACAGATTCTGGTTACCAACTCGGAGGGGACCCATATCGCCGACAGCCAGCCTCTGGTTCGTGTGAACGTATCCTGCGTTGCGGAATCGGGCGGAAAGCGCGAGACCGGTAACGCCGGTGCCGGCGGCCGTTTTTCGATTGGCTTCTATCTCGACGAACCCGAACAAGCCTTCCGTCTGGCTCGTGATGCCGCTCGCCAGGCCATCGTCAATCTCGATGCAGAAGAAGCGCCTGCCGGAGAAATGAAAGTCGTTCTCGGGCCTGGCTGGCCCGGCGTCCTGCTTCACGAGGCAGTCGGCCACGGGCTCGAAGGCGATTTCAACCACAAGAAGACTTCCGCCTTTGCCGACCGGATCGGAGACCGTGTCGCATCGGAACTCTGCACGGTGGTCGACGACGGTGCCATGGAGCGACGGCGCGGATCTCTGAATATGGACGACGAAGGCACTCCGACGGGACGGACCGTCTTGATCGAGAAAGGCCGGTTGCGCGGCTATTTACAGGACCGCCTCAATGCACGCCTGATGGGAGTTTCACCCACCGGCAACGGCCGCCGAGAGAGTTTCATGCATGCACCTCTGCCCCGTATGACGAATACCTTCATGCTCTCGGGCGAGGATGATCCGGGGGACATCCTCCGTTCGGTCGACAACGGCATCTATGCGGTCTCTTTTGGGGGTGGCCAAGTCGATATCACGAACGGGAAGTTCGTCTTTTCCGCAAGAGAGGCGTACCGCATCGAAGGGGGCAAGGTCGGCGCGCCCCTGAAGGGCGTCACCCTGATCGGAAACGGCCCTGACGCGCTCACGCGAATCTCACGTGTCGGTAATGATCTCGCTCTCGACGAAGGCATCGGAGTTTGCGGGAAGGACGGACAATCGGTTCCGGTGGGCGTAGGCCTACCCACCATCAGACTCGACGGTATGACAGTTGGAGGAACGCGCACATGAGTGCCACAAAGCCTGTGATCGAGACAGCTCGCGAGGTTCTCCAAACAGCGCATGCGGCCGGTGCAACAAGCGCCGATGTCGTTGTTGTTTCGCAGGAAGCCCACGCCGCGAGCGTCCGGCTAGGCGAGGTCGAGTCTGTCGAGTTGTCCCGCCAAAAGCGGCTCGGCTTGCGCTGCTTCCGCGGCCATTCGAGTGCGATTGCCTCAACTGCAGACTTTTCAGCAAGCGGGCTGGAGTCCTTCGTACGCGAGACCGTTGCCATGGCCAATGTCCTGCCGGAAGATCCGGACTCCGGGCTTCCCGACGCTACGCTCCTCGAGCGCAACGCGCCCGACCTGCAGCTCGAAGACCCCGGCGGCTTTCATATCGACGGCGACGGTTCGATCACGGCAGCCCGGGATTGCGAAGAGGCCGCGATGGGAGCAGATCCACGAATTCGTAATTCCGAGGGAGCCACCAGCTCTGCGTCCGCCAGTGAAATCGCCTACGCCTCCTCGATCGGATTCGAAGGGCATTATCGTACCACGAACCATTCACTTTCCGTGTCGCCGATCGCCGAAGAAAACGATGCCATGCAGGGGGATTATTGGTGGGATTCGGCGCGCAGCCGAGAAGATCTCGCCGACCCTGCCGAGATTGGACGAATCGCTGCTGCAAGGACTCTCCGACGGTTGGGAGCTCGGAAGTTGGCCACGACGCGGGCGCCGGTTATCTTCGAAGCACCCATCGCGGCTTCCCTGCTCGGCCATCTGGCCGGGGCAATTTGTGGCGGTGCCCTCTACCGGAAGCTTTCCTTCCTGCAGGAACGTCTCGGAGAAGTGATCGCTTCCCCGCTAGTCCAGATTACCGACGAGGGGAGACTCCCGGGCGGCCCCGCTTCCCGACCCTTTGATGCAGAAGGATTGCCGACGAGGTCGACCACGATCGTCAAGGACGGTCGTTTGGAGAGTTTCCTCCTCGACACGTATGCAGGCCGAAAGTTGGGCCGCCCATCGACAGGGAGCGCCAGCCGCTCGATCGGCGATGCTCCCGGGGCAAGCCCTACAAACTTCCGCTTGGCCCCGGGCCTAACGCCCGCGAGCGATTTGATCACTGGAATTTCGCGCGGATTGCTGGTCACGAGCCTGTCCGGCATGGGGGTCAATACCATCACTGGAGACTACTCCCGCGGAGCCAGCGGGTTGTGGATCGAAGGCGGCGAAATCGCCTATCCCGTGGAAGAAATCACGATTGCAGGAAATCTCATTGATATGTTCCAATCCATCGATGCCCTCGGCGATGACCTGCGACCTCGTTCAGGCATCGCAGCACCGTCTTTACGCATCGCCGAAATGACGATCGCCGGCAGCTAGAGGCGCCCTCCGTCGATCAAGGAAGCGACCAAGCCAAGGAAAGGCAGGGCACACTCACTTCATGGCTGCTTTTGCGAGATCGCGAAGACGCAGAAGGAAACGTTCCCGGAAACTGCGGAGTGCGCCATGGTCGCTCCGCGCCATGCCCCTGCCCGCCATCGCCATCCTCCTCCTCACGCCAGTCGTATATATCCTGGGACGTTGGGAAATTATTGACACGCAAACAGCTATTGCCATCGCCGCAATGGTCCTGCTGGCAGCTCTTTTGTATTTCCCACTGCGCTACCGAACCCGCCTCGACCGGCGCGGGCAATTCTTCGCCCTGGTATTTGCCGTGATCTGGTTTGGTGTTCTGGCAACGCCAGTTTTAAAACGAGTTTATCCCGCTCCCGCCATCACCAGCTTCGAGGTTCAGCGAGACGAAATTCCATATTCGCTTCCCACCTCCATTCTGGGCAAACCACTCGAGTTCAAGGTGACCGGTCACCTGCGCGAGGGCCAACCCCATGCAACGCGAAACGGGCAATGGCTCTTGCGGATTCAGCGCCCCACAGGCCGCCCCTTGTCCTTCACGGGACAACTCCAACAGAGCTGGGGAAGCCCCAGTCCGGATTCCCACCCCTTACCGCAGCTCCGACAATCTCGGATCACGACGAATATTCAAGTCCCGTCGCTCCCTCCCGGCAGTCAGATCGGCACGCTTCAGGTCACGGGCCAGGCGCAACCAAGGCTCTCGATCGTCGCCCGTCCCGACAACCGCTGGCCAATGTCGTGGCAGCTGCCCGTCGGCGCCATGCTTCTCCTCGGTGCCGCGCTCTACGACAGATCATCCGGAGCGGGACGAACCGCCTCGGCGTTGACTCTGGTCACGG
>DLYX01000296.1:0-1422 GCA_003447545.1 Deltaproteobacteria bacterium
CCTCGTTTTATCCCGCACACGTCGCGACCTGCCGACATTTTCTCGCGGCGAAAGCATGGTGAATACGCGACGTGCCGGACCGGCAGATCAGCCTCGGGAAGAACTTCATCGCGGTACAGGTTCGTCACCGGGACTTCAGCCGTCGGCACCCACCAATGCTCACCCTCGATATCCCGATAGAGATGCTCTGCAAACTTCGGCAGATTGCCTGTCCCGACGAGGCAATGCTCCTTGACCATCGCCGGCGGGTAAATCTCGACATAGTCGTGTTCCCGCGTATGGACGTCCAGCATGAAACTGATCAGGGCTCTCTGCAGGCGCGCGCCGGGCCCGGTCAGCACATAGAAGCGAGATCCCGAGATCTTCACGCCTCGCTCGAAATCAATCGCCCCGAGCGCCGGGCCAATTTCCCAATGAGGCTTGGCTGTAAACGAAAAAGACACCGGCGTTCCCTCGGTGCGGAGCACGACGTTGTCGGCGTCGTGGGCACCCTCGGGAACCGCCGGGTGCGGCAAGTTCGGGATCTCCAGCATCAAATTCCTGAAGGCCGTAGTGGCTTCGTCGACCACTTTTTCAAGATCGGCGATCTCTGCGGCCAGTGAGCTGACCGAGGCTCCGGCAGCCTTGCGCTCCTCAGGGGGAAGCTTGCCGATCTCCTTGGAGCGCTTGGTGCGCTCGGCGCGACGGGACTCCAGACCATGGAGTGCCTCGCGGCGTCGGGTATCCAGTTCCAGTACCTGGTCGATCAGGGACGGATCGGCCTGCACCTTGGCCAAACCCTCCCGGCAGAGGTCCGGGGTCTCACGAATCTTTCGAATATCGAGCATCAGTCTATTGTCGTAGAATCGAAAGTCGCTCCCCGCAAACTCGGGCTAGAAGGTACTGCGAAATGCGTCCGGAAAATGCCGACAAAAAGGCCGGCCTGCCTCCCAGTTGACCGCGATCACATCGAATCGAACCGGGCCCGCCAGACGCCGGCCCCGCAGCCATAAGGAGGCCGCGTTGACGATATGCGCCTGCTTGCGAGTGCCTACCGTCTCGGAAGGACACCCATATCGAGACGTCGACCGAGAACGAACCTCGACAAAAACCAGAGTTGATCCGGTCCGCGCGATGAGGTCCAGCTCCCATCGACCGCATTGGACGTTCCGCTCGAGAAGATCGTAGCCAAGCGTTTCCAGATAGGCTGCCGCTGCGGACTCTCCATCTCGTCCGTATCGTTGACGCTGATTTCCCCCCCGGTTGGCCATCGATTGAGCTTGATGGTTCGGCTCGGACCATCCAATCACCTACGGATTGTCATCGAGGACGATGCGAAGGCCGGTGGGAAGACTGTCGGCGACGATGCGGGCTCGGAGTTCGGGACTCGCAGGCTGAACCGTCCGAACGATCGCCGCTAGTTCGCGGGTGTTTTCGTTCCCG
>DLYX01000296.1:1655-3063 GCA_003447545.1 Deltaproteobacteria bacterium
GCGACGATGCGGGCCCGGAGTTCGGGACTCGCAGGCTTAACCGTCCGAACGATCGCCGCGAGTTCGCGGGTGTTTTCGTTCCCGGAAAGGCGTTGCGCACATGCCTCGCGTAAATCCTCCTCGAGGTCTCTTGCGCGGTCACCCGAACGACGTGCCATCTGGGCGACGGCCAAGGCCTGCGACGGAGAAAGATCTCCGGGGCAGTTCAGGAACGCCCGCAAGACTTCGGCCACCCGTGCGGGCGGAAGAACAGTATCCGCTGGACCATAAACGAGTTCGCGAGCCCCCATCCGACCCAGCGCCCAGACCTCTGCGTCCGAGAGCGATTGCAAATCGGCCGTCTTGCCGAGGAGGCCATCGAAAACTTCGCCCTTGGGCCCGACACCGACTCGCTCGAGCGAGCCGGCAACCTGCCACATTTCACGGAATTGCTGGGCTGCGGAGCGCTTCCGGTTCTTGCGCCGACGATTCCCGGGCAACAAGACGGGGCGTAACTCCTGCAAAAGCGCTGTTTGCTGCGGCCGACTCAACCCCCCGGCGACCCGCTTCCAGAGAACCCACCATTCGGCACCGCATTGACTCGATTTCGGGAAGTAGAGTCCCTCGTTGAAGAGCCGCCAGACCTTCTCCGAACGGAGATCGTCTCCAAGTTCTCCATAGCCTGGGCGAAGCAGGTAGCCACAAAGGTTCAACCACCGTGATTCGTGCTCCGGCGAACGCCGACGGAAGGATTCATGCGCGAGGAGAACATCCCATAAATGGCGCAATGCGGGCATCGGCCAGCCACTGCGCGACAGACCCAGAACGTCCTCCAGCCTTGCCATCACCCGGACCGGATCCGCATCCCCGACAAAGGCTTGGGCAAGGACCGTCTCTGCTTTCGCGAGCGCCTCGGGCGCGAACACCGTTTCGGCACCAGAGGATTCCTCTCCCCCTTCGGGCGCCCATGTCTCCGACGTGGCTTGGGTACGGAGATCGAAGGACAATTTCCAGCGATGCGTGGTTTCCCTCGATTCGCACCAGACTTCCAGGGTCCCCGTTTCTGTGAGAAGTGCTCGCAAACTCACTGGAACAGGACGAGATTCCAGAGACTTGCCGAACTGCAGACGACTGCCCAGCGGCGGCAGAGCGGTAACGCTGTCGCTATCCCGCGGGTACAGCGCTCCGGGTGTATCGCCCATCCTTGTGGTCGACACGAAGAGCGGAAATTGCACATGCTGGTTGGTGGCGAGCTCGAGGAGTGGCTCGCTCAGTTCAACCTCTTCGCCCTCCTGCATTCCCCGGCTGGCCAGGCAGACCATCGTGGGCGGCTCGCGACCGGCAACCCCCAGAAAGTACGAACGCGCCGAGCCCCCGGAGATCCGGTTCCCGCTTCCTCGCAGAGCTTGTCCGTACGCGACGGCCCCTC
>DLYX01000240.1 GCA_003447545.1 Deltaproteobacteria bacterium
CGATCTTCACCGGTGTCGGCCCCAACGGCGTCAAGCGCGGCGACGACATCCACAACACCATCTCGCTCGACCAGCGCGTCGCGGCTGAAATTGGCGGCGAGACGCGGGTCCGTAGCCTCACGCTCAATTCGTCGAACGGCGCAGCTTCGCTTTCCTGGAATAATAAAGGCATACCCGTCCCGACGACACGCGGCCGCGCGGAAGTATTTCGGCGATTGTTCATTGAGGGCACGGCGACGGAAGTGGCACGTGAGTTGGACCGGCTCGCCCACGGGCGAAGCATTCTCGATGACATGCGCGATCAATTGAAGTCGCTGGCGCGCGATCTCGGTGCCACTGACCGCGAGAGACTCGATGTGATGCAAACTTCGATTCGCGAGGCTGAACAGCTGCTCCATCAAGAAGAGGCCTGGGCCGAAAAACCGAAGCCGGATATCGACGCCAAAGAGAGCGAATTCAGCGGTAAAGACAGCAGCTGGGTCCACGGCGATAACCGCTGGTATCAGCTGATCCGCCTGGCGCTGCAGACCGACTCAACGCGCGTGATCGTGTTCGGCATCGGCGAGCACAACCCGACCGGTGTCCCCGGCCTGGAAATCGGCCACCACGACGCCTCGCACCACGGAAAAAACCCGGAGAAGATCGAACAGCTCGCGCGCTACGAGATGAAAGACTACGAAAACTTCGCTGGGTTTTTGGATCTCTTGGACGAAACGAAAGAGGCCGGCGGCAGCTTGCTCGATCACACCCAGGTCCTGCTCGCCAGTAACCTCGGTGACGCGTCGGCACACGCCTCGAACAACCTCCCGATCTTCCTCGCCGGCGGCGGCTTTAAGCACGAAGGACATACCATGTTCGACGAGGAAAATAACCTCCCGCTCTCGAATCTCTACGCCCGGATGTTGCAAAAATTTGGAATCGAGACCGACTCCTTCGGCAGCAGCACCGGAGTCCTTAGCGAGTTTGGATAAGCGCCAGTCCAAAACCCACCCGTGAAATCAACGTTCGCCACCGCCGCCTTGGTCGCCCTCTTCGGTGCGGCCCAGAATATCGCCGCCGCGGAGCCGGACGCTTTCTTTGCCAAGTATTGTTACGAGTGCCACGACGACCTCAGCGAAAAGGGCGGGCTCTCTCTCGAATCGCTCACCCCGAACTACGCCGACGCGGATCTCCATGAGCACTGGATCAGAGTTCATGACCGACTCCGCGATCACGAGATGCCCCCGAAAGACGAGCCGCAACCGTCGAATGCCGAGCGCGCCGCATTTCTCAAGGCGCTCGACGGGCACCTCCACGCAGCCTCATCCAAACGATATCCCGGCGGGCGGGTCACAATTCGAAGGCTGAGCCGGATCGAATACGAAAACACGCTCCACGACCTGCTCGATATCGCCATCGATCTAAAAGGCGGCCTGCCGGAAGACAACGTCGTGCGCGGCTTCGACAACATCAGTAGCGGACTCGCGACATCGGCGACCCATCTCGTCCGCTACCAGGAGGCCGCCGACAAAGCGCTCGACGCCTTTTTCGCCGCACCGTTTCCAGATCAAAAATCTGAGAGGGTCCGCATGACCGGGCGCGAATGGCTCGAATGGCGTCCGAAGGTTTACCACAAAAACATCCTGCCGTGGACCTACCTCGACGGCGACACCTTCGTCTATCGCGGCGAGCTCTGGGGCGACAATAGCCTTTTCACCAAGCCGACGAAACTACCGGGCCGCTACATTTATCGTTGCTCGGTCAGGGCGCGCAAAAGCAACGGCAAGCCGGTTCCGATTCACCTCGCGCGGGTGAAGGTCGACCGCTTCGGACGTCAGGATTTGGAGCACATGTTAGAAATCGCCGACGCGGTCGAAAAAGAATCGCGGATCATCGAACTCGAGGTCGACTTGCCCAAAGGCGAAAGCATCTATGTTTCGCCGTACCGCTTGAAGCACTTCCGTTACGACTTCGGCAGCAAACCAATCCCGAATGACCACGTCGGTCCGGAGCTCGCCGTGGAGTGGATCGAACTGGAAGGACCGCTCGGCGTGGGTAAGGCCCGTGAGCGCTTCGTCGGCGAGCTCGAGCGCGTGCCGGACCGCTTCCTCGAAAAGGTCATGGCCGGCGACCGCAACGGGCTTCCCGATTGGAGCAAGTGGAACCCAAACGAATTCCAAAAGCCACAAAACCGCCTCCGCTTCGTGAGCGAAAAACCTGCGGAAGCGGCAGCCAAGCTCATCGCCGAATTCCTGCCCCGCGCCTACCGCCGGGAGCCAACCCGGGAACAGCTCTCGTTCTACACCGGCCGGGCAACTCAAATGCTGGACGACGGGATGCCGCTCGATGAGGCGCTTGCCGGAGTCTACAAGGAGATCCTCTGTTCGACGCCCTTCCTTTTCCGAATCGAAAAACCGGGCCGCCTCGATGACTACGCGCTGGCCTCGCGGCTCTCCTACTTTCTCTGGAATTCGATGCCGGACGACGAGCTACTCAAACGGGCCTCGGAAGGAAAACTCACCCACCCCGAGGAACTCCGCACCCAGACCGAACGCATGCTGCGCGACCCGAAAGCGAGACGCTTCCTTCGACATTTCCCCGACCGCTGGCTCAACCTCGGTCAGTTCCACGAAATGAAGCCGGACAAACTCTACAACGAGTGGGACGAGGATCTGGCGTGGTCAATGCCGGAGGAAACGCGGCGCTTTTTTGTAGAAATGTTAGAGAAGAACCGGCCGGTGACCGAGTTCGTGCATTCCGACTGGACCTTTCTCAACGAACGGCTGGCTCTCCACTACGGGATCGAGGGAGTCGAAGGGATGACGATGCGCAAAGTAAAGTTACCAGGCGATGCCCATCGCGGCGGAATCATCACGCATGCCAGCATTCTCAAACTGACCACTAACGCAACATACACCTCGCCAATCAAACGCGGCGCCTGGGTATTGGAGCGCATCCTGGGCACGCCGCCCTCCCCCCCTCCTCCTGACATCGAGGCGATCGAGCCCGACATCCGCGGCGCGGTCACGATTCGCGAGCAAATGGCTTTACACAAAACCCAGCAGATCTGCGCAAGCTGCCACGTGAAAATCGACCCGCCCGGCTTCGCCCTGGAAAACTTCGATGTGCTCGGCGGCTGGCGCGAGCGATACCGCGTGGCGAAAGGCGGCGAGGGAATCGACCACGTCGAGCACCCAAACCACCCGCGGCGGAGGCTGCCCGATTGGACCGAGAAACCAGTCAGGATCCACGTTGCCAAACCGGTCGAGTCCAAGGGCGAAACTGCCGACGGAAAACCCTTCGCCGATATCGACGAGTTCAAACGCCTCCTGCTGCGCGACCCGGACCAAATCACCCGCAACCTCGCCGACCAGCTCGTCGTTTACGGCACCGGTGCCGAACTCAATTACGCCGATCGCCGCGTGGTCGAAGAGATCGTAGCGAAAACCCGCAAGGACCGCTACGGATTCCGCACCCTGCTGCACGCCGTCATCCAGAGCGAGATCTTCCGGACGAAGTAGCGGAGGGTTCTTGGGAATGAGCTATTTGCTTTGGAGTAGTTTGACCTTGGCTCCATGAGTCTTCAACAAGCTCACGATCCAAGCCAGATCCATGGCGTGTTGATCGACCGGGTTGTGCCCCGTTCCAGTCTTGAGAAGATCAAGATCGCCGGCATATCTAAAGGCCCGGCCACTGTTTCCAGCGAAAAGCCGGCCCCGGCACCGGCAGCTACACCTGGATGGATCGGATCTGGGAACCACAAGGGAGTCAACAACTAGCCCTCCACTCACGAGGGAGACTCGCGCCGCAT
>DLYX01000091.1:0-239 GCA_003447545.1 Deltaproteobacteria bacterium
GTTCGGCCGCGCAATATACCCTCCCATCACGGCCATTCGTGCAAGGCCCCTGGCCACAGATAGTGTCACCGAAGGTTTCACGCAGGCATTTGGCGTTCGCTAATGAACATATAAATAGAGCAACCGCGGCGACTAAGATTATCCGGTTCATTGTTCAGCCCTCACTATTTTTTCTCCTTCCTTTGAGTAAATCGCCATCCATGGCGTGTTACTCATCCTTGATGAACACATCATCGGAG
>DLYX01000091.1:555-5004 GCA_003447545.1 Deltaproteobacteria bacterium
CTTGATGAACACATCATCGGAGAGGAGCGGTTCTATTGATTGTCAGAATGCGCCAATGGCTGTGCAGGACACGTCAGGTCAGTTGTCACGTTCTTAGGTAGTACCCCCGAGGCGGGCTGACCGCCGCCGTGGTAGCGATGGTTACCGGCCAGATACACCAAGGGGTGCGCTGAGAGCAAACAGCTGGATGACTCAATTTAATTTCTATTTCGTCAGCACAGGCTTAAGCGTTAGCGAGCGGACCGAAATCGGGTTCCAGAGTGCCTCAAGAGGCTGCACAATGATCCTTGACTCAGGCTGAGATAACCGAATTGTGCCCAGAAACTGAGTTTTAAAAATTTGCTTGCTTCCCGTCTGGACAATTTTAAAAGGCTGTATTTCTGCATTTGCCGTCAATGAGAACTCAGAAGGCTCATCTGCTGCGACTTCCACAAAGACATGGAACTCCCCTGGCTTGTCAACTTTGATGAGCCATTCGAGCCGACTGCGGAAATCCGTCCATCCCTGCAAATAGGGTTGAGAAAGGTGATCTCGGTGGACTTCTAATTCGCCACCATAAGCCGGGTTGTAAATGTTAGCGTCGCTTATATTGAGCTGTAAGACACCATCTACGTTTTGTGTTGGAAGTATTCTCTCTACATCGAGATTGCCTTTGACCTTCAAGACTATAACTGTATTCGTCGTGTCTAACGGCTCTTCTGGGAGTTGCAAGACGATGCCGGAGTTTGATCTGTGGACATGAATCGACTTTTGGAAGTCTGCCAAAAAGTAGGCTCCATCAACGTGGCTCCGTAACCCGTCGACCTTCAGAATGCCATCTTCTGGCCAATCGAACACATGTAAGAAAAGATCTGTCGCGTTGGAGTACTCCTTCTTAGTCGCTCGACCCCATGGCAGGCGCACAAACGGGCTGGCGGTCGTGCCATAAATTGATGAAGAGTTCACCTCCATCCATCTACCGATATCTCTTAGTCGTTCGATACTCTGACTTGGAATTTCTCCGTTGGGCTGCGGTCCCACATTTAGTAGGTAATTCCCGCCTTTGCTGGCTGCGTCAACCAAATTTCGGATCAACTGCCGACTAGACTTCCAATCATTGTCATAAGATTTATAACCCCATGTGTTGTTCATTGTTTGACAAGCCTCCCAGTCATAATCTAGGCCAGTAGGGGGAATATGCTGTTCTGGGGTGCGCATATCTCCCCTGTAGCCGTATGACCCATCTTGTTCGTACAGCAATCGGTTATTAAATATGATTCCAGGCTGAAGAGCGGTAAGTCCGTCGAACTTCGCGGCCCTCTCTGTGGTCATATCAATTGGTGTATCCCACCACAAAATTGAAATTTCGCCGTAATTGGATAGCAGTTCCCTGACTTGGGGTACTGCAATATCGCGAAGGTAATCGTCCATATCTCCCTTCTGCGCCGGATCCCATCGTCCTGCCCAAGTAGCGCCACCAGGATGGATCCAATCTTGTGCTTGAGAATAATAAAATCCTAGCTTGATGCCATGTTTCTGTGCCGCCTCGGCTAACGGCTTGAGAAGGTCTTTACCGTGCGGGGTAGAATCTACTACGTCCCAATCGCTAACCGCGGTGTCATATAACGCAAAGCCATCGTGGTGCTTTGCAGTAATGATGATGTACTTCATTCCGGCTTCTTTGGCCATGCGGACCCATGCTTCTGGATCGTAACTTAGGGGGTTGAATTGCTTTGAGTATCTTTGATATTCCGCAACCGGTATTCGACCATAATGCATTATCCACTCGCCGATATTCTCTATTCGCTCACCTTCGTGCATGCCGGCTGGCACGGCATAGACGCCCCAGTGGATAAACAAACCAAACCGAGCATCTCGCCACCAGGACATGCGCTCATTGCGCTCATGTTCAGTTTCGGTTGCGTAAGGCCCGACGTTAGCCATATTCGTCGAAAGAGCTTCAGTGTTCGCATCAGCTTCGCATGCAATTAGTAGTAACAGGCCAGCAAGTTTTGTACCTAACCGCAATGTCACCTCCTAAGATCCCGGTTTCCGCTGGCTATACCCGCCTATACCGTCTATGGTCGGTCTCGGACTAGCGCGCGCTATCAGCTACTGCCAAAAAAAATTAACGTAATGGAGCGTTCCGCAGTAAAGTAATATGGCTAACCCGACGGCAATGGCCATTAGAAGTCATAACTCCTACTTCCGAATGAATTGCCAAATCGCGCGCATCATTCACCCTCCGCCTGCAGCAGGAACTGCTCAAAGAACAGAACGGTAGCCTGTTGGTATACATCGCGATTGGGTTTCTTACGATATCCATGCCCCTCGTCTAGGGCATTCATGTACCAGACCTCGCCGCCCTGCTCACGGATCGCAGAGACAATCTGCTCAGCTTCAGTGACGGGTACCCGAGGATCGTTCTGCCCCTGCACAACAAACAGCGGCACGCTGATTTTGTCGACGTTATTGAGCGGACTGATGTTTTCAAGATGGGCGCGCATTTCAGGATCGCGCTCATCTCCATACTCGGGACGACGCAGGTCACGACGGTAATCCTGGGTGTTCTCAAGGAAGGTCACGAAGTTACTGATGCCCACGATATCGACCGCCGCAGTCAGGCGATCACTGAAGTGCACCGCTGAGGCGAGCACCATGTATCCACCGTAGGAGCCACCAATTACCGCCACGCGCTCAGCATCAAGATCAGATTGGGTCTCGACCCAGTCCAGCAGTGCGCCAATGTCCCGCACCGAGTCCTCACGCTTGAAGCCATTGTCCAGGCCTACGTAAGTCTTACCGTACCCCGAAGAGCCACGCACGTTGGGTGCGATCACCGCCGCACCCAGACTCTTGAGCCACAGCTGGTAGGTGCTAGAAAAGTAGGGTCGATATTGCCCTTCCGGACCACCGTGGATACTGATGATGACGGGGAAAGGACCTTCTCCCTCGGGCTTGTACACAAACGCCGGTATCTCGCGCTCGTCGAAACTCTGGAACTTGACCAGCTCGGGCGGGCGGAAACCACTGGTATCGAGACCACCCACCTCGCTGAACGTCCATCGGACCCATTCACCCGCGTCGAGGGAGCTCTCCCCGAGATTCATCACAAAGGTGTCTGAAGGTGTGTTGGGGGTATTGATGGAAAACGCCAGCTTGCGGCCGGTCTCGTCAAACACCGCACCGCCGACCACACCCACCGGCAGTTTAATCTGCCGGTAAGACATGTTCACAGGATCAAACAGGTACGCCGCCGTCATTCCCTCGTCGTTGACTGAAAACGCCGCTCGATCCCCTGTGGGGGAGAGCGTGAAGCCTTCGATGTTCCAAGGAATGTCCTCGGTCAGCACGCGGATATCACCGCTCGCGAGATCCAGATAGGCGAGCTGGCTGAACTCAGCAAACTGGTCCGTGCTGAAAAACATGCCCTTGCCGTCAGGACTGAAGGCGTGTGGTTCGTTATACGAGGGCGTGTCGGCGCCACCCACGAGTTGCTGACGCTCACCGGTCTTGAGATCAACCAGATGGATACGCGCATCCGTGATTGCGACGTACTGCATCACCAACAGGCGCCCATCGGCCTTGTCCCACGCCGCTGGACCCCACCAACTGCCATCGGGAGATTCGAGTACCACCGTGGCGGACTCAGGCTCGTCCGGATTCATCACCCAGACATCGTTGCTCCGGCCATTGCGTGCGGTGCTCTGGTAGGCAATGTGGCTGCCGCTGTGGTTCCACAACATGGCGCCGTTCCTAGACTCGCCGTCAGTGAGCATGTTGCTCTCGCCGGACTGGGTATCGAGCATGAAGATCTGGCTGAACTCGCTGCCGCCAGCATCCATGGTGAAGGCCATGGTATTGGAACCCGGTCGCCGAGACACGTCACCCATGGGCTCCTTAAAAAAGGTGATCTGTCGGCGGACGCCCCCTGGCTCATCCACCCGATGGATCTGGCTGACATCGCCAAATCGGGTAGAGATGTAGACGCTCTCGCCGTCCAGGGTGAAGTCCCGCACGGGAGCAGAACGCATATTCTGGTAACGATTGAGCTGCGTGACGAGGCTCTCAGGAATTGCCGGGATATCCTCAAGAATCAGGTTGCCGTTATTGAGCGTCCTGCGCTCGACGTCGGCGCTGGCTGACACCGATAGTAGGACTAGGAAGAATAAGGTCAGGATACGCACGTTGTACTCCGAAACACGTTGTCTTTGCAGCAGTGTAACAACACCTAAGTATCAAACTGAAACCAAAGGCAGACGATGTCAAAGCCCCATTCGCGCTCGGCAGCGGCAGACGGCTGGGTCAGGTGACAGGCATCACCCGAGCGCTCCATAAGGGCGGCCTAGCTAGGCTTAAATAGGAGCATCAGTGGTGGTTGGTTGAGATCATCTCCGACGCCACCCATGGCGACATCGGCTCTTCGTCTTCCCACAAGCCCTTCGGTGCCTTGTGTGCTTCGACCTGACG
>DLYX01000510.1 GCA_003447545.1 Deltaproteobacteria bacterium
CGGGGCAGCCATCGGTTGGCTTTTTCCTCGGCGCTGCCCGCAGCGACAGGGCGGCTCTTGCCGGCGAAATCGAAATGGAAGAGCGCCAGCTGGTCGTCGGCTGCCTGCGGAGCGAGGTGCTCCGCCAGCATTTTCGTGTAGCGTCCCACACCGGCGCGCTGGGCGACCGCTGCCTGAATATCGATGCAGACCCTCACGCGGCAGAGCATAGCCGAACCTCTGCCGAATCCCAGACCTGAGCGGCAATGCGGCTTCAGCCCGACGTCGGCTTGTGGCGGTTAGTTTTTGCGCTCCAAATGAAGTGCTGTGTAGCTGCGAGCGGGGGACCCAAGGTCGATCTCTTCGGATTCCATCGAAAACCCGCCTTCCGTGAAGCATGCCATGATGGCGTCCGGGTCAGTGTTGACGAAGATCTCGGGTTGGGCGCCCGCCACCGCCAGAAACTTGCCGGCAAGAAGGCCCCGCGCGCCTGGTTTCAAGACCCGCGCGAGTTCGGCGACATAGGCGGGCAGGGGGTTCAGAAAGTAGACGACGTTCACCGCGAGCAGTCGGTCCACCGCGCCGTCGTCCAGAAAGCCGCTCATATCGATCGCATCGGTGTCATGGATCTCCGGTCGCAGCGGCAGCGAGGGGGCAAGCTGCACGAGCTCTTGGCGAAAACGTTCGCTGATTTCCACCCCGATCAGGCGCGAGGGGTTGGTCTTCCCGATCTCGGGCCACGCCCATCCACTGCCGGGCCCCAATTCCAGAACGCAGTGCCCGGCCGAGATCTCCAGCCGCCGTGCGGCGTCCTGCGCGCTCAGGCGGTTGTTGCGCTCCATCATTCCACGAGTGAGGCGCCCGAGCACGCCTGTGCCTGGTTCGCGCATATTGCGCGCGATTATCGAGGTGTTCATGAAGGTAGCCACCAACCGGGAAAGTTTGTCAGCCATGAGGATTGTATGGTGGAGGGTTGGTTCGTGGTCAATATCTGGCTTGGAGATGAGTATCGGATGAGTATCGGACGTGTGTCGCCGACCTTGTAAAGCGGACGCGAATCTGGGCGAAACATGCTGCAATGGAGTACTCCGATCTCGCTACTATCGCCGGGTTTGCCTTCCTGTATTCTCTGGTTGCGTCTCGGTTGGAGAAGTCGCGGTTCAACGGTGCCCTCGTCTACGTGCTGGCCGGATTTGTTTTCAGCAATCACGTTCTTGGGTGGATAAATATCGAGATCGGTGGCGAAGCGCTGAAGACGCTTGCGGAACTCACGCTCGCATTGGTCCTGTTTACCGATTCGGCCAATATCAACCTGATCACGTTGCGCCGTGTCGAGAAAATTCCGATAAGGCTTCTGCTGATCGGGTTGCCGCTGACGATCGCATTGGGCCTGGGCTTGGGTACTCTGTTGTTTGCCGAACTCGGGTTTTTCGAAGTGGCGCTGCTGGCTACGATGCTCGCGCCTACGGATGCGGCGCTTGGCAAGGCGGTGGTGACCAACCCCTCGGTTCCGGATTCTGTCCGCGAGAGTCTGAACGTGGAGAGCGGCCTCAACGACGGGATCTGCGTACCGGTGCTGCTTTTCTTTCTGGCCCTGGCGGTAGGAGATACCGAATCGGGGCAGGCGGCTGAACTGATGGCCCAATTATCTCTTCAGGCGATTGGCATCGGCGTCCTGATCGGATTTCTGGGCGGCTATTTTGGCAGTCGCCTCGTGCGGTATTGTTCTGCGCGGCGATGGGTGCACGGTCCCTGGTTGCAGATTCCGGTCATCGCGTTGGCGCTGCTCTGTTTCGCAACCGCACAAGGTTTCGAGGGGAGCGGGTTTATCGCCTGTTTTGTGGCTGGCCTGATTTTTGGTGGTTTCGAGACCGACCATAAGCAGAGTTTTCTGGATGCGGCCGAGGGCATCGGCAATTCGATGGCGTTGGTCACCTGGTTTGTCTTTGGCGTCGGGGCGCTGGGGCTGACCTGGCAGTACCTCGATTGGCGCGTTCTGGCCTACTCGCTGCTCAGTCTGACCGCCCTTCGCATCGTGCCGGTTTTTATCGCCGCTCTCGGTCTCAATCTGCGTTGGGATACGACGCTATTCATGGGATGGTTTGGCCCACGCGGTTTGGCCAGCATCGTGTTTGTGGTTCTGGTTCACGACAAGGCTCTTTCTGGATCCGGGCTATTGATTACCATCGTCACCTCGACGATCCTCCTCAGCGTGCTTTTGCACGGGATCACGGCAAATCCCCTATCCAAAAAATACGGCGCAAGAATCGCCGAGGATGGCGGAGAGATCTGAACGCTTGATGTTCGGGTTGTGATCTTGGGGCGGTCGCCGCGCGAAGCGGCATGCGGCCTCAGGGCAAGTGCTCGTAGGTGCCGCTGGCGGTGTTGGCGCGTCCGCCGGTGACCGAGGCGTAGTGGCCACGGATGCTATTGCCCAGGCCCGTAACGAAACCACCGATACGGTCATAGGTATGAAATGGACCGATCACCAAATTGTGCGAGCCGGTCTTTTCGTTTGGCTGGGATGGGTCGAGCAGGACCGTATCTTCGTCGTAGCCGATGATGAGATTTCCGAGACCGTTGACAGTGCCCTGTTCCGGATAGCTGTAGTCGCTGAGTTCAGCCGTGCCCCAAGTCGCGCCCGCGCCGCTGCGGACGTGCACGTTGAAGCCGTCGAAGAAGATATTGTTACTTGCAATGGTCATGATCGCATAGGTCTGGCAGATCGAGGCGCTGGAGCAGAGCCCGTCGCTGGTACCCGCCGTGTTGCATTGCGCATCGGTTGTGCACGCTGTGCCGATCAAGCCATCATCTCCATTGGTGCATAATCCGTCACACTCGGAGGCGGTAAGGCAGGCTTGCTTGTCGCCGATTTCGCCCGGGTAATCCTCGCCTGTGCAATAGCTTTCCGTGCCGCCGATCTCGGGTGTCTTGGCGCGAGGTGTCCGGGCCGATCCTTGCAGGTTCGCGCTTTGCTCTACCGGAAGCGGACTGCGGAACTTCACGATATCCGATTGGATCTCGACAACATCCTTGCCGTCGGCATCCCGGGAGGCGGCCAATTGTTGCAGGGCTTCCAGATCGAGAGACTGAATCGCAATCAATTGCTGCGTGGTGCCCAGCGAGACCTCCTTGATCGGCTTGCACGCGGTGCGCAATTTGATCGGCGAGTTGTTGCGCGGTGCGGTAGGGTCTGGCCCCTTGATATCGGCCTTGGCGCAAAGGTGCAGTGCGCTCGCCGGCGTGGCCATCAGGGCCGGCACGAGAATGGCGGTAAACAAGGCGATCTTCGAGATTCGCATCGAGCAGTCTCCAGAGGGGGTCCGTCGGTTGATTCGGACCGGACACCCCTATCGCGGGTTCATCGGAAGGGTCAAGGCGCTTCCGCGGCCCGGAAAGAGAATCAATCAAAGAAAATATTGTGAAGATTGCTCCTTTAGCGGTCTCTGTATCTGTTAGGGACCGGAAACCAGCAGGGGGCTTGGCTTCGGGAACTGTCTGTCGGCCAATGGAAGATATTTGTGATCAGGC
>DLYX01000285.1 GCA_003447545.1 Deltaproteobacteria bacterium
CGAAGAGGACGCCTGGAAAATGCAGGGTCCGCTTCTCGGACAGGTCTTTACCAGTGAAGACGCTCGTGAGGGACCACGAGCCTTTGCGGAAAAGCGCGCTCCGAAGTGGTCTGGGCGCTGACCCGGACTGTTTGACGACGTTTGGAAAAACGCCCGTCTCTTCGGAGGCGGGCGTTTTCTTTTTCAGGAGGATTGCGGCGCGAAGGTCCGCAGGGTGTTTTCGTCGAGCATTCCCATCCCCAGTTCCGGGTGCAGGGGGTGCAGGAGGACCTCGGAAGCACCTGCCTCGAAGTGTTCGTGGATCCGCTCGCGGATGCTGTCAGCCGAGCCCCAGGCGACGATGGCATCGAGGAACTCCGGAGAGCCGCTGTCGATATCGTTCTCGGTGAAACCCAGCCGCTTCCATGCGTTCCGGTAACCAGGCGCGCGTGCGTAAAAGTCCAGAGCGCTTTTGGCAATCGCACGCGCCTTGGTCGGGTCCTCCTGCAAGAGGACCTTCTGCTCGACACAAAGAGATTTATCAGGTCCCAGAATCTCTCGTGCCCAGCGCGTATGAGCGGGAGATACATTATAGGTATGCGCGCCATCACCTTTCGCGGCGGAAAGTGCCATCATCCGCGGTGCAAGCGCCCCGAGAATGATGGGTGCCGGGTTCGCGGGGGGCACCGAGAAATAGCGCGACGAGGCCATTTTTTCCAGATAGTCGACCATGAAGCTGTAGGGGCGGGAGTACTCGAGGCCGCGAATCTTGGAGACAATCACCGGACTGGAGACGCCAAGACCGAGAACGAACCGACCCGGGAGTTGTTCGGCCAGGGTATGAGCCGCCTGCTGCATCACACCCGGGTGACGATTGTAGATATTCGCAATCCCCGGTGCGAGAACCAATCGATCGGTGCAGGTGCCCAGAAATGCCAGATGCGAGAAAGGGTCGCGCCCAAAAGTCTCGCCGATCCAGAGGGAGTGGTAGCCCAACTTCTCCACGAGTTGGGCCATGGCTGCGGACTGAGGTGAGGTGAGGCCCTCGGGGGCGAACCAGATACCAATTTTTCCTGTCATCTTCTCGCACCTCCCAATAGCCGAGTGTGTCTGCGCACTACTTAGGCTCCCACAGGGGTCGGGGCAAGCGTTTGGTGCTGCAATTTATCCCCTTGTCGCGAGGTTGGACGATCGCTCGCGGATCGCTCGCGTTGCCCCGGGCAGGTTCAGCTGCGCGGGCTGGTCCGGGGCGAGATGGCGTCCTGATAGGTCACGCTGAAGTCCTCGAAGCCTTCGAGTGCTTGTTCGAGGCTTTTGCCTGGAGCGACCTGGTAGGCGTCAAAGCCGCAACGCTCCATAAAGGCAATTTGGTCCCGCAGGACATTTCCCGTGGCGCGAAGCTCTCCGGTGAAGCCGCCCCGGCGAAGGAGTCGAGCGGTGCTGAATCCGCGTCCGTCGCGGTAGATCGGGAAATCGATCGCGATCAAATCGACTGTTTCCAATTCTCCGAGAACTTCGTCGGCGAAAATATCGTTGGGAATCTCGACTCCGAGTCGGCCGGCCCGCTTTTCCAGCGCGTCGTGTTCCGCACGGAAACGTTCAAGCGAGATGATGATATCTCCGTCGGTGATCGGATCCTCGGCGCCAAGCGTACGGAAGTCGTCTTCGACAATGGTTCGGTTTCGAATGATCGGCATCTGGAACTAGGCCCCGTAGACGCCTTCCCGAAAAGGCTTGTCGCCCAGTCGACGGAAGGTCTCGATGAAGGTTTCTTCAGGAGACTCTCGAAGCTTTACATAGGTTTTGAGAGCTTTTTCCAGCGCCGGAACGATTTCCTCGCGGGAGAAGGCCTGTCCGAGAACCTTGCCCAGGGAGGCATCGTGGCCGGCGGAACCGCCCAGCATCAGCTGGTAGGCCTCTTCGCCGCGCTTGTCGATCCCGAGAATACCGATGGTTCCGACGTGGTGATGTCCGCAGGCATTGATGCAGCCGGAGATCTTGAGGCTCATTTCGCCCAGATCATCAAGATAATCGATGTCATCGAAGCGTTGTCGGATTTCCTGAGCCACCGGGATGGAACGAGCATTGGCCAGGTTGCAGAAATCGAGTCCGGGGCAGCAGATGAGATCCGTCAGGCGGTTGTGATTCGGCGTCGCAATATCCAGATCGACAAGAGCTGTGAAAAGAGCTTCGAGCGCATCGCTGCGAACGTCGGGCAGAACGAGATCCTGAGTATGGGTGACGATAATTTCGCCAAAGCCATATTGCTCCGAGAGGTCGGCAACGGCTTCCATCTGCTTGTCGCTGAGATCTCCGGAAGGCGACGCGTAGGACTTCAGGGAGAGCACAACTGCGCTGTAGCCGCTCTGCTTATGGGAGACGACGTTGTTCCGCGCCCACTGCCCCAGAGGCGTATCTTCCGCCTGCATGCCCGCCACCGCCGCATCGGAATCGGGCAGAGTTTCGTAGGCCGGCGGCGCGAAAAATGCCTGCATTCGCTCGACCTCGGCATCGGTCACCTGCAGGGAGGACTCTCGAATTTCTTCCCACTCCTTTTCGACCAGGGCGCTGAACTCGGGGACGCCGAGGGCATCGACGAGGATCTTGATGCGCGCTTTATAGATATTATCGCGACGACCCAGTTGGTTGTAGACGCGCAAAATGGCTTCGAGGTACGAGATCAGGTGCTGGCGCGGCAAGAATTCACGCACGAGCTTTCCGACCTTGGGCGTTCGACCCATCCCGCCGCCGACAAACACCCGGAACCCTAATTCGCCGTCTCCGTTCTCGACGAGTTGGATGCCGATATCATGCAGTCGGATCGCGGCGCGATCGCTGTCTGCCGAGCCGGTGAAGGCGATCTTGAATTTGCGGGGCAGGAACGCGAATTCGGGGTGGAAAGTCGACCATTGGCGAACCATTTCGCAATAAGGTCGTGGGTCGGCGAGTTCGTCGCGGGCCACACCGGCGAGATGGTCTGTGGTGGTGTTGCGAATGCAATTACCCGACGTCTGGATGGCGTGCATTTCGACTTCGGCCAGTTCGTCGAGAATGGTCGGAACCTGTTCCAGTTCGGGCCAGTTGAATTGGATATTCTGGCGTGTCGTGAAGTGCCCGTAGCCGCGGTCATAGGTTCGCGCGATATGGGCGAGCTTGCGCATTTGTTGGGCGGCCAGAAGCCCGTAAGGAATCGCGACCCGCAGCATATAGGCATGCAACTGCAGGTAGAGCCCATTTTGCAGGCGGAGCGGTTTGAATTCGTCTTCGGTCAATTCGCCCGAAAGTCTTCGGGAAACCTGGTCCCGAAACTGCTGGGCTCGCTCGCGCACCAGAGTGCTGTCGTATTCGGAGTATTTGTACATGACGGTGTCTTAAAGGGCTCCGGAACCATCGGGGCGCCGGAGGCGCGTACTTGGCCCCTCGGCGCGCAGTTTCTCACGAGTCGAGAGCGGTGTCAGCCGTGGACCGTTCATTTCGGCGGGGAAAATATAGGGCTCGGTGATGATGGATTCGGCTTTACGGACCTCTGCGAGACGGTCTTCGGCGGTCTCAGAATCCGAGAAAGTCGCCGCTTTATCCAGTGTTTCCGACCACTTACCGTCAGAATCGAGATAGGCGACGCTGCCCTCGAGGGTCAGGCTTCCCGTGATCACAAAGCACGAGTGGTTGGTGGCAGACATAAGGTTAGTGTCGGGGTCCGAGCCATCGGATTCAACCCATGGACTCGGGTTTAGGCGGATTCTCCGTCCACGGTCGTGAAACCACCGCTCAAAAAGATCAGAAAAAGGATCAAAAGTGTCGCGCCGGCGGTCCCGGCCAGCGTCGCATGAATACCCATTTTGTCGAGAAGGGCTCCCGCAAGCGGGGCTCCGATCAGGCCGGAAGCGCCCATGAAACCGAGCGTATAGACAGAAAGAACACGACCTCGGTGCGATGGCGATGCTTTCTCCTGAAACAGGGAGCGCCCGGCATTCATGAAGATCGCGCCGCTGATGCCCCAGAGAAAAACGCAGGCGAGAGTCGCGGCAAACGGAATCCCTGTAGAAATAATCAGGATAAAACTCGAGGAGCCGCAAAGGGCGAGGGCCTGAGCACGCCCCTTGCGTCGCAGGCCCCGGCGCAGAACGATCGTCGAGCCGACAATCGTTCCGAGCGGGAAGGCGGTCCCGAGAAGTCCCAGCTCCCCCACGCTTCCGCCGTAGTAATTGCGCACCAGAACCGGCAGCACTACAATATAGGGCCCGATCGTAAAGATGCCGACGGCCACGGCCAGAAGAAAAGGAATCCGCAGGACCGGCAGTCGCCAAACCTCGAAGAGGCCGCCGAGCAGGGCCCGGTGGAGTGGCTCCTTTACCGCGGCCGCGGCCGCGGTGGACGATGGCAGAAGCAGGAGCAGTGGAATGCTGCCCAGAATGAGGGTTGCCTGAATTCCAATGGCCGCTTCAATGCCGATGAAGCGAGCCGATGCTCCGATCAGAGCGCCGGCTGCCTGAGAGCCCCACTGGGCGATCAGAAGGCCGGCAACTGCCTTGCCGAGATTTTCCCCGGCGACATCCGAAAGCATCGAATCCCGGGCCGGCATGATGAAGGCCTGAATCGTACCCGCCAGCAGTGCGTAGCCAATCAGGGCAAACAGGGATAGTTGCTTGCTGACCACCAGAGCCAGAAGGCTCAGGGCCGCGATGCCCGCGAGCAGGCAGAGTATCGCAAGAAGCTTGCGACGGTCCACGAGGTCGGCCACGTGTCCGCCGATCAGCACGAAGAAAACAGACGGCAGCATCAGGGCACTTTGCGCTGTACCTACCCAGAGGGGGTCGGCCTTGAGTTCGAAGACCACGAGCGCGGAAAAAATGACCCCCTGAAGCCCAACCGAGGCGAAGTAGAGCGATGCGGCGACCATGAAGATCGGAAAAGGTTGTCGCCGAGGCACGCCTACAGAGTGGAGCTCCCCGCGGGAAAACGCAACTTCAGGTATTCAGCAGGGCGGCACCAATGACCACGATGCAGGAGGCGACGATGCGTCGTGTGCCGAGAGGTTCGCCGAACTTCCAGGCGCCAATGATGGCCGCCATGACGACGCTGGTCTCGCGCAGGGCTGCCACCGGAGCCATTTCGGCGCGGTCGTAAGCCCAAAGGATAATCGTATATCCGATGGCGGCGAGAACCCCGCCGCAAAACCAGATCACGCCGTGTTGGCGCAAATTTGTGCGCAGGACGCGGCGGCGGGACCAGCAGGCGTAGACCGAGATGGGCAAGGCTTCTCCGAGGGCCAGCCAGCCGATATAACCGAAGGGGTTTTCGCTCGCTCGCACGCCGATTCCATCGAGCAGAGAGTAGGCGACGATGAGAAGACCGGTCAGCAGGGACCATAGAATGGCCGGCCGGTTCCGTACGACGCCACCTGTGGCGAGCAGGAAAATGCCCCCACTGATCATCAAGATTCCTGCGCAATCCTGCAAGGAGAGGCTTTCCCCTAAAAGGGGAAAAGCGAGAATGGCGATCAGCATTGGCGCGCTGCCCCGGGCAATCGGGTAGACCTGGCTTAGATCGCCGAGCGAATAAGACCTCACCAGCGCGAATAGATAGATCGAGTGCACCAGAGTGCTGCTCAGCAGCCAGGGCCAGGCCTCCCACGGGAAGGAGGTTTGGGAAATCAGCAAGCAACCAAAAGCCCCGGTGCCCACCATGATGATGGCTTGCGCAAGCATCTGATCGCCGCTGGTCTTGACCAGGGCATTCCAGCAAGCGTGCAGGAGGGCCGAGAGGAGGACGGCTGCCGCAACCAGCGGGGGCAGGGTCATGGGGGCGCGCGCGTCTCAGCCGTCAGCCGAGGCGGTTCGCGTCCCTTGTCCGCGAGATTTGTCCAATTGTTTCTGAATGCAATTCTGGATTTGATCGATCAGCTCCTCGATCGATTCTCCTTGCTGTCGGGGGATGGGCGCGGTGCACGAGAAATGAAGCTTAACCCCGCGCGGGATCGGAAGGAAGGAGTTCTTCATCAACTGCCAGGAATTATCAAGGCAGCATGGGACGACTTTGGCCTGCGGGGCCGAGCGCAGGAGCATGCCCAGCCCCGCGGGCTTGAAGGGCTTCAGTTTCCCGTCGCCCGAGCGACTTCCCTCCGGGAAAATAACAGCAGAGACCTCCCCGCGTGAGACGCGCTGGCCGAGTTCTGCGATGACCGAAACAGCGCTGTCCCGATCCTGTCGATCGATGAGCGGATGGCGCCCGAGCTTGAGATTCGTCGAGACGCCGGGGATCCACTGCCCCAGCTGCTTCTTGGTGATGTACTTTCCATTATTGCCGGGGAAGAACCAGGCGAAAAGCGGGATGTCGAACATGCTCTGGTGATTGGAGACGAAGATATAAGATTCGTCGGGCTCGATGGCTGACGAGATCTCGGCGTGCAGAGACACTCCCAGCAGGGAATAACTTCGCACCAGAGCTTGCTGCAGGGATACCGCGACTCGCTCGACGGCGGCGATGCCGAGAAGAGAGGCTGCCCGCAAAGCGATATCGTAGGCGATCAGAATCCCGGCGAAGACCGGCATATAGGCAATGGTGACGACCCAGTCGAGGTAGCCTCTCACAACAGAAACATGCCACTTTTACCGGCTTGATTCCATCGTGGGAAACCATCGCGGTGGCGCTGGGATTTCGGACCATGAAGAGGTAGTTGGATAAGGTGATCTCTGTACCTGAACTTCCCCGTGGCTTGGTCGCTTTTGTCAAAAAAGACTGCCCGACCTGTCTTGTGATCGAGCCTGTCCTGCAGCGCCTCGCCCGAGAGGGTGGCGTGACTATTTATTGTCAGGATGATCCGGAGTTTCCCGCGGGTTTGCCTGTCGAAGCTGATTTGCAACTCGACACCTCCTACCGGGAGCAGATCGAGATCGTGCCCACCTTGCTGCGGGTCGGAGAGGGTGGTGTCGAGCAGCGACTCGAGGGCTGGCATGCCGGCGAGTGGCGCGAGCTGACCGGGATCAAGGATCTTGGCGAGGGGCTTCCCGATTGGCGCCCCGGCTGTGGTTCCCTGAGCGTGGATCCGAATCGTGAACCGGAGTTAAGGGCGCGTCACGGGGCCTCCGGTTTGCAGGCTCGGCGGATTGAATTCGCGGAAGCTGAGGATGAATTCGAGGCGATGATGTCTCGAGGGATCAGCGACGGTTTGCCGGTCGTGCCGCCGACCGAGTCCCGTGTCCTTGCGATGTTGGCGGGGACCAGCAGGAACCCTCAGGAGGTGGTCGCTCAAGTACCTCCGGATCTCGCGCCGTGCACGGTGGAAAAAGTCGCGATCAATGCGGTGATGGCAGGATGCCTGCCGGAGTATCTGCCGGTGGTTCTCGCGGCGGTCGAGGCGGTTTGTACGGATGCCTTCAACATGCACGGTGTTCTGGCAACGACAATGCCCGT
>DLYX01000633.1 GCA_003447545.1 Deltaproteobacteria bacterium
GCCATCATAACCTACATGAGTCGGTGCCTTCGAGGTCGCGAATCCCAGGGCGCCCTCGGCGAGGGCAGCGGCAACCAGAACCCGCATCTCCTCGATCTCTTCGGGACTCGCCTCGCGCGACACGGCGTCTTCTCCCATCACCCAGGTCCGGATCGGGGTATGCCCAACCATGGCGCCGACATGGATCGCCGTACCGCGAGACTCGATCGCCGACAGGAATTCTCCGAACGTGCTGAACGGCCATTCCGCTCCCAATCCTGCCTGCAGGGCATCCAGCGACATTCCCTCGACGTTCTCGAGCGTCCGCAGGATCAAATCGCGATCACGCGGCTTGGTCGGTGCCACACCGAAGCCACAGTTCCCGAGAATCACGGTCGTCACTCCATGCCAGGGAGAAATCGTCATCATCCGATCCCAGAACACCTGTGCGTCGTAGTGCGTGTGAATGTCGACAAACCCGGGAGCGACTATCGCACCTTCGGCATCTACCTCGCGAGCCCCCTGCCCCTTCAAGGCACCGATATCCACGATACAGCCGTCACGAACACCCACATCCCCGCGGAATGCAGCCGCACCCGTTCCATCGACAACCGTGCCCCCTCGCACGAGAAGATCGTACTCTGCCATGAATTCTGTCCTCTTTCCTTCTACTTAATTACACTGCAAGTCGACTTGGACGCCGACATGATCCGACGGCCAGCAAACCGGATTCGGAAGCGGACCGCACGTTGGAGCAAACGGATTCGGTGCGTCTGCAAACAGGGCCGTTCTGGCGCCATCTCCGTCCGGATCACCGGCCGGTTCGATCCTGCCGGAGCATCCGGCGCCCGGCAGGCTGGGCACTACGAAAATAAAGTCGATGCGAACCGACTCCCCGAGCGCCGGCGAGTCCAGACCTTCGAGGCTACCGTCTTCGCGACCGGCAGTGCAGCCGATACCGGTTGTCGGATCACACTCCGGGTGACCAGCCTCCAGGTACGCATCAGCCCAGCCACGTTCGGTAAATTGTCGATAGGTAAAACTGCCCGGGCGGGCATTGAAATCCCCCGCAACGAGCGCCGGATTCGGTCCCTCGTGGCGTTCTTCAATCCATTGGGCCATCTGGACCGCCTGGCACTCCCTGCGGGTCCCTGCACCTGCATCCTCACAGACGGCCGGGCAGTCGATGGCATCGCAGCGATCCCTGCCGCCATCAGCCCCGGAGGCAAGGTGCGTGGAGAAGACGTCGACCGGCCCCGTCGGATGGTCCACCTGCACATGGAAGACGGCTCGAAACTCGCCGAAGAGCCGCAACTGGTCCGCTAGCAGAATCGGATAACGCGAAAGGACGGTTTCGTCGTCCACTCCCAGCAAAACATCGCCTTGAACGACATCATAGGGAAAAGGACAAACCGTCGCCGCCCAGCTCTCGAGGAGGTCGACGGAAGGGGGAAAAATCTCCTGCAGCGTCACCACGTCGGGGCAACCGGCGTCCCGCACCCACGCCGCCAGGAGTTCCGATCGATCCTCCAGTCGGCACGATGCACTCTCGGCCGGGCAAAAAATACCGTGCAGAAAATTAAGATTGGCCAGCGTGATATGCGGCGCAGGCGAACTCGATCCCCCACATCCCGCCAGAACCAACGCAATCAGGATTGCCTCGACACGCCCTCGCATTCTAAGCCCGCGGATCCGGGCGGGCACCGCGCAGCAACCGACCCCGCCTCGTGCCGGTGCCCTCACCGTCGATAAAAGCCACTTCGCCGCTGATCACGCTGTAGCGATAGCCGCTGGCACGCTGCAGCAAGCGACGTCCGTTGGCCGGCAAGTCACGCACGACCTGCGGCGCGTGCAAAGCCAGCGCATCGAAATCGATCACATTGACGTCAGCCTTCATGCCGGGCGCGAGCAGTCCGCGGTCCTTCAGTCCCACCAAATCAGCCCCCCCGCGCGTCAGCTTCTGGATCACCCACTCCAAGGGCAACTTCTCGCCCCGAGCGCGATCACGTACCCAATGCGTCAGCATTGTCGTCGGAAAGCTCCCGCCGCAGACGGTGCCGCAATGCGCGCCGGCATCACTCAGTCCGAAAGATGCCTGCGGGTGGGTGAGCATTTCTCGAACCATCTCGAGATCCCCATCGAGATAGTTCATCAATGGAAAATACAGCAGCGCGTTCCCGTCTTCCTCGGAGAGCCAATCGAGCAGAACCTCCTGCGGGGTTACCCCTCGCCGGGTCGCCTCCGCTGCGGCGCTGGTGGAAGGATGAGGCTCGTAGTCGGGCGGATCGTTCAACCGAAACATCTTGCCAAAACTGCCGAATAGCACCCCGACAATTGTGGACGGATCGATCTCGACCGTTTCCGCCAGCAAGCGCGACCGAAACTCCGGATCGCGGAGTGCTGCGGCTCTCTCCGCCAGTGGTTTGTCGGCAAGCTCGTAGAACGTCTGGTGCAGAAGAAAGGGGTGCAGCGTCACATCGAGACCCATGACGACACCGGTCGCACGGGCCGGCACCTGCCCCCGCATCGGCAACCCGTCGCGAGCCGCAGCCGCGATGCCTTCGAGCACGTTTTTCCAGATTTCCGGATGGCGATCATCCTGTTCGATCGTCATCGAGAGGGGTCGGCCGGAAACCTCCGCCATGCCTCGAATCATGGCGAACTCCGGTTCGAAATCGTGAAAATCGGCAATCAACTGCAGGACGCCTTTGCCGGTTTTGCCCATGGCCCGTGCAATGCCCTGCAACTCCTCGCCCGCCACCCCGAAACTTGGTGTCGGCTGCCCGGCCTTGTCGCGATGCTTCTCGGTGCGAGAGGTCGTGAATCCGAGCGCGCCCGCCTCCACCGCTTCGCATACCAGAGCCGACATTTCTTCGATCTCGGCAGGTGTGGCCTTCGCAAGCTCCGCACCCCGATCGCCCATCACATACGCACGCAAGGCGCCGTGCGGGACCTGTACGCCGACGTCCATCGCCAGAGGCGAGGCTTCGACGGCATCCATGAACTCGGGGAATGTTTCCCAATTCCAGCGGATGCCGGCGGCAAGCGCAGTCCCGGGAATATCCTCGACGCCCTCCATCAATCCGATCAGCCAATCGCGACGATCCGGCGCGCAGGGCGCGAAGCCGACGCCGCAGTTGCCCATCACCACAGTGGTGACGCCATGGAAACTCGAAGGCCGCAATTCCGGATCCCAGGTGACCTGCCCGTCGTAATGCGTGTGCACGTCGACAAAACCCGGAGTCACCAAATCGCCATCGGCGTCGATCTCGATTTTTCCCGGCGAGGTGACCTCACCGACCGCCACGATCGTCTCTCCATCGATCGCGATATCCGCGTCCACCGCCGGCGCACCTGAACCATCGACAACTTTTCCCCTGCGAATTACCAGATCGTGCATACCTGTCCCCTCTCGGAATCATCGAGACTAGACCATAGGACCGGGGTTCGGAAAGCATTTCCGCACAACCGGCAGAATCGGGCCACTGTGGGTCTCTGTAAAGCCCCTATCGGGCAACGGATTCGGTTGCGTTTGCGGGGGGTTGCTTGCCATCGGGCGCCTCGAGATGACGCAGCAAAATTCGCTTCACTTCGGCCACGGTATGAGGATTCGACTGCAGGGAATGGCTGGAACGAATGATCACTTCAGATTCCGCCGCCTCCAGATGGGCGCTATCGTAGGCGACCACGCCATCATTTCCGCGCCTCGCAAAGCCTTCGCCCTGAACCCCGATGACCGAATGTACGGGCACGCGACTCGACATCGGGACTTCCGCCATGATCGTGTTGAACCGACTGTTCGGCACCATATTATCGACCGCGGTGAGGGCCCCCACGGGTTGCACTTCGAAAGGATTATCCCCCTTCGCGAGAGCCTGTGCCGGCACCACAAACAACTGCCAGGGCAACTGCACGATCCGTTGCGAAACCCGCACCATCCCGGATCCCATCTTGCCGAGCCGGCCGCCGGCCACAAAGCTGCCACGATGAGGGGTGGCGAGGAAGATCGCTCGCGTCACTTCCGGTAGAGGTTTGAAAATCAGAATCTCCCGCAGATCCACCACGCCCTCGACGTCCGTATCTTCGGGTCCGGGCACATTCAGGCCCAGCGACTTGTAGTCGATCACTGTCGAATCCGAAATCGCCAGACGCACCAGAAGGCCGCCCTGACTGTGGCCGATCAAAACAATCTCGCGCAACGCCGGGTCTTCGCCTTCAGGGTCAAGGCGCGCGACAAGACTTGTGATCGACTCGCGGAGCAGCGCCGTCGAATAGACGATTGGATTGCCGCTATTATAAGTAAAAAACCAGAATTGATACCGGTCGCCCAGTTGCGGATCGTTGCGCAACTCATTGACCAAACCGGCCCATCGCCCCGGGCTCGAAGCCGTTCCGTGCACCAGAATCACCGGAATCCGGCCGGGCGCATACGGCTCGATCATCCCGAGCCCAGCAAGTTCGGCGTCTTCGTTGATCCCGAAAAAAGACCCGATTTCCCGGCGGAGCGGTGAGCTCTCCCCGAGCAGATGAGCATAGGCGGTCGTTGTCTGGGCCTCGAGAGGCACGGACTCACCGCGGACTTCGATGCTGCCCTCCTTGAGAGGGTCCAGCAACTCCAACCGTCCCGTCGCTGTGCCCGCAGCCACATCCGACAGGCTCCCCTCGATTCGCAAAAATGCCGTCGCGGGAATCGCCAGATTCTCCGGGAAGGGATCCGGGGAGCCTGGCTCCGCGGGGCGACGCTCCGCAATCAAGGGTGCGCCCATTCCGGGGCGACGATAGCTGGCGGCCAATCCTTCCACTTCAAATTCGTCGGCCGGCAAAAACACGTCGAAGCTGACGCCATGGGGCCAGGTCACCGAGGTCCGCGGGACTTCGATCCGGATGTCACCCACGGGGAGTTTTCGGACGCCGGCGATCGGTTCGAAAGCGCCAGTCTCTGCCGAGCGAAACGCACGCGGTAGCGCTCGGTTGTAGACATCTGCGGCGATCCTGGTTCGCGGATCCCATTTATCCTGAGCGGTTTCCTGACGGTCGAAGAGATAGAGATAGGCGTAAACAGCTGCTCCCAGATAGGCCGCGCGATCATCGTTTTTCTGTCCGATCAGAAAAGAGATTTCAGCCAGGGCGAGGATCTGGTCCTGCGAAGGTTTGCGCAGAGCCTGCCCATACAGCCCCGAGAGAGCAAGTCGCGGGGATTTCTCGTAAATCGGATCGAGGGCCGCCCGGCTCAGAACAATGCGGGTGAACCGACTCGGCTCGCCCGAATCCAGAACGCTGGCCGAGTCCTGCTGATAAACGTCGCGCGGGCCAACCCGACGGGCCGTTACCGGAGAGCCGCATCCTGCCAGAAAAACGAGACAGGCGAGTATCAAGGAAATATGTGCGCGTACCACACCCAGACATTGCGGGTCTGCGCGCTCCTGCGCAAGCCCCTCAGGGCTGTGGTTCGGCAAAGCCACCCGGTAATCCCTCGCGGATCCTGCGAGAATAATCCCCGTCCAGTGGCGAGCCCGAGACTTTCTCGTCAAAACGACTTTTCGCCCGCAATTCCGCCATCGGAAGCGACCCATCCAGCGCCCCACGCTCGTAGCCCAATTCGTCGATTCGTCCGTTCACCAACAATCGAGGATCCCAAAAATTTCCGCGACCCACGTGCTGCATATGAACGCGAATGGTCGTCGTGCAGTTCTGCGCCGCTGCATTATACCAGGCAGGATCGACCGCGAGAGCATTGATCCCTTCCACGTAGTCGAGCAGCAATGCCCTTGCCGTCGCCGGATCCAGATTCAGGCGGTACATATAGAGGTCTTCGCCCCGGTAATTGGATCGAACCCCGAGAACATCACGCTCATCGGCGACGACATAGTAGAGTTCATATTGTCGAAAGAACCCGAGCACCGCGGAATAGGACTCACCTTCTTCCTTCCGGGTCTCGATCGAGATTGCGAGCGGCGGGCCCTCGGCGAACTCCCAACTCATAATCGTATGCGCGATATAGGGAGATCCCCAGTAGGACAGAACCAGGTTGACGCCCAATAACTGGTCCAGATTCCAAGTTCGGGTCTCCCAGTTCACGTCGAAATCCGTCTCGCTTCGGTAGTGAAAGTTTCGCACATTGCGGATGGTGAGGCGTGAACCTTCGATGACAGCCTCGGCTGGATGGGCAACGTCCGCCATCCAGGGTCGATCCTGCTGCGGCGGGATCTGCACCCACCAGACCAGCACCAGGCCCAGCAATCCGAAAAAGCCCGCGCAACCGGTTCGGCGCGACCGGTGGAAGAAAAGGAGATAGAGGGAAGCTCCGGCAAAAGTCAACGCCAGCAGTGCCCGCAAGGACTTTGCCTCCGGACCGTCCACAAAAAGAGCTGCCGTGCCGAAAAGAACCAGAGGCATCGACAATATACTCAGAATCCGCAGCAACACGGGTATCGATTAACACGACAGGATTTTTTTCGGAAGAATCCGCTGCGGCTCGCAACTCGCGACAGACTGTTCTACTCCTGCCGCATGTCGAAGCAGAATCCCGCCCCCTTTGCGCCCAGCGCAGGCTACTCCAGCTTTGTTCTGATCGTATTATTGCTCGCCTACATCCTGAATTTTGTCGACCGGCAGGTTCTGGCGCTGGTCGCCGAGGACGTCAAGGCCGATATGGGCCTGACCGATTCCCAGCTCGGGTGGCTGCTGGGCCCCGCCTTTGTTCTTTTTTATACGCTCGCCGGACTTCCGCTTGCGCGCCTTGCCGATCGCACCTCGCGAAAGAATGTGGTCGCTGTCGGGCTCGCGGTATGGAGCGGCATGACCGCACTCTGCGGCGCCGCGATGACCTTTCCCCAGTTGCTGTTCGCCCGTTTTGGCGTCGGCATTGGCGAAGCTGCCGGAACGCCGCCTTCGCACTCCCTGATTGCCGACTATTTTCCACCCGAACGGCGCGCCACTGCTCTCGGGATCTACGGGTGGGGCATCTTCTTCGGCACGGGATTCGGCTTTGCGCTGGGCGGCATTCTGCTGGAAACTTTCAGCTGGAGAGCTGCGTTTTATATCGCGGGTGCGGTGGGAATTCCGGTGGCTCTCGTTCTGGGGCTGACGGTTCGCGAACCACCTCCGGGGGGTTCCGACGGAGCCGTCGAAGTCGAAACCCCCG
>DLYX01000313.1 GCA_003447545.1 Deltaproteobacteria bacterium
CGTGCGGCAAGGATCTCCGGTGCGTTGAGTCGTTTCCGTTGCTCGATCAGCAGGTTCTCGAAGACTCGAGTCCCGACCCTTCTGACGAAGGGAGCAAATCGGTCCGCTTTGGTATTCAGGAAGGTCAACTTGCCGGCAGCGACACTTGGCAGATTGTCGTAGGTGCCGCGAAGGCCGGCCAGAAGACCTTTGGCCGGGGGCGGGGCGCGAAGCAAGTCGCGCGTCGTTGCTGAATCCTGCGCGGGCGCCGTCGGGGGTGGTCGCGAGGGCCGACCGCTTTCTGCCAGGACTTTCCCGGGCGGTGCCAGAAGTTTCTCCAAACCCGGGAGTTCCCTGGGTGGGCGGGTGCCGGTCTCGGGTGCGGCCAGCATCTTTTGGGTTTCATCGCGCCGAGCGCCATCCTCGGGCTGGCCCGATTCGGGTGCGTTTGCGTTGGCGGGTGCCGTCTTCGGAGCAGGTTCGCCAGCTGGCGGCGGCGCGGGTGGGACTGCTTCCGGCGCCAGTCCTTCGGGGCTCCCATCGGGCTGTCCGGGGTTGGGGATGCCTCTTGCGATGGTTTCCTTCTCGACGCGGTTATTGCGGTCGCTGCGGAAGGCGCGGCCGTCAGGAACTTCGTTGTTTTCGCGATCGGAAGGGGCGACAATCGGTGCAGGTGCGTTGCCGGCATTGGCCGCTTCGGGCGGGATGGATTGGAGAGAAACGACGATTTCGTTCGGCGGGCCGGGGGTGGAGAGGGTCTCTCGGCCAAGGCCGACCAGCAGGAGAATATGCACCAGAATCGACAGGAGGATGGCGAGGGGGAGAATGCCCCTCGGAGACTGCGGGGGCGGGCTCAGGAGGTCGGTCATCCAGCCTCCTTGCGGCGAATCGGGCATGAGCCTACACTCCGCAACATGGGACTGGGTGTTACAGAGCTTCTCATCATTTTAGCGGTCGTGTTGCTGATATTCGGGCCTTCGCGTCTTCCGGGACTGGGGTCGGGCGTGGGCGATGCGATGCGGAATTTCCGGAAATCGATGCAAAAGCCGGATTCGATCGATATCACCCCTGAAGCGGATGATCGTGATGATCCGGACGATCCCGGAGATGGCACCAAGGTCTGAGGCACGGGCTCAGGAGGTCCGCGCCTCGGTCACCCGGCACACGACGTCGCTGGTATCCGCCGGTGGATCGGGAAAGACGAGCAGGAAGCTTGCAGATTTGCCGGGCGGAATGACGAAGCGACGGTTGGGTTCGAGGCGTAGAAGCATATCGACCTCGCTCATCGAGAGATTTCGGATGGTTCCTTTCGCCTGGTTGGCAGCATAGACCTTGCGGACAGCACGAGCTTTGCCACCCGCGATCAATTCGCCTTCGATCTCGATCAATCGGAGGTTCTCGTTCGTCTCGTTGATGGCTCTGCCAGTGACGACATAAGCGAGTCGGTTACCCTTGATATGGTCGAGACCGCCGGTGATCCCGTCGAGTTTGACGCGGTAGGCAAGTAGGTGATCCTGACCGAGCAGTTTGCCCAGAACGGGGATGCGGCTGAGCGTGTCGAGTGCGATCTCGGGGCGCCTGTCGAACGTGACAGCGACCAGCAAATAGGCCAGAAGAATTACGGCTACGCTCCATCCGACCGGTCGCAGCGGTGAGCGTCCCGGGTTCTGTGGAGGGTCGGCGCGTCCGCGTCGAGCGCGGACGGGGTTTCGACGGATTGTCGGTCGTGGAGGCAGGGGTTCGTCTTCCCACTCCTCGTCTTCCTCCTCGTCTTCTTCCTCCTCGAATGGTTCCTCGGCCCAGGCTTCGTCGTCCTCGCCGGGCAGTTCTTCCTCGGAATCTTCGGCAGAGAGTTCGTCATCGGCAAATTCGTCTTCGCCGATATCGTCGTTTTCTTCTTCCTCCTCCGAATCGATCAGGCCTCCGACAAAAGCCGGTTGTTCCGTCGAATCGTCTTCCTCGTCGTCGAAATCAAAGGAGAGGTTTGGCGGGTCTTCGTTCTTCTTCTGGCGGGAGCGGATGCTTCGCCGGCGCTCTCCGGGCTCGAAAATCTGCTCGCATTTGGTGCATTTGAAGACCGGGTTGGACCCCGAGAGCTGAGCCTGGGGCACCCGATACTGGGTGCTGCAATGGGGACATTGAACTGTCATGCGAACGCCACGATGCTGCCATAAGCAAGCGGAAAATGCACCCCTGCCGCGTCGGCTGGGAAGAGTTGGCTCATGGTTTTACCGCCGGATCGGATCCGCTTGCGATGGTTTCGGGGCCGAAACGAACCAGCCCGGTCGCGTGGGCCATGACATGGTAGAGAGTGTTCTGTTCCATCGTTCCCGACACCAGCCAGGCGCCCGGCCCCCGCGCATACGCTGCCACATCCGCACCCCCATGCGTCTCAAAGGGCTGGGGAATCAACGTCTCTATGAGGAAATCCTTGGAAGCAGCCATGAGGGGATCAGGGGCTGTTCGCTTCCCTGAGGAGGGCGTTCGGTGTCCGTTTGCATAGGAGAGGGTGGGGTAAGCCGTGCCTTTGGCATCAAGGCAAGGTTCGCCATCGATGCCACCCATTTTCTCGCAGAGTCCCGTGATAGGGCTTCCCCGCCGGGGGTATCCCTGAATGGTCAGGGTATGAGAGTGATCGGCTGTGACGATGATCAGCGTGTCGTTTCCGGCCGCGTGTTCGGCCGCGGCAACGGCATCGGCAAAGGCGACGCCGTCTTTGAGCGCGCGACGTGGATTGGTCGCATGGTGACCATGGTCGATGCGACCGGCTTCGACCAGCAGGATCCAGCGTTTGCCGGTGGCCTCGAGGTGGCGGATCGCTGCTGTGGTCATCTCGGCCAGCGACGGTTCATCCTTGCGGTCAGCCTCGAAGGCCAGGTGCCCGGAGGCGAGCAGTCCGAGCACGGGCTTTTTGCCGTCGAGCGGTAATCGGCTGAATTCGGCGGCGGAGACGGCGACCTGGGTCCCGGACTTGCGGGCTTCGTCGAGAAGGTTGCGGCCGTCTTTTCGTTCGCCACGAACGTTCGGGGCGATGGTGTCGGAGCCGGTGAGGAACTGAGTGAACCCGCCTCCGGCTACGAAGTCCATTCTCGCCTCGGGCAGCTGGGCCGCAATATCTTTTTGCTGGGTGCATTCAGCCGGCATCCGGGCGTCGCTCTCGTAGTTGCGATCGGCGCTGGCGGCAAACGCGCCGGCCGGCGTGGCATGTGTCACTCGTGTGGTGGTGACCACCCCGCGCGCCCATCCTTGATCGCGTGCCTGATCGAAGAGGCTGGGGAGACGATGTTCCGCTACCGCAGCGCAATTCCCGCGCTCCAGGCCGGCACCGACGCCGATGACCCCGGCCCGAGTCTTCTGCCCGGTGAGCATGGCGGTAATGGTGCCTGCAGAATCCGGGACCTGCGCATCTGTGTTGTAGGTCTTGAGCAGAGCCAGGTGCGGCATTTTATCGTAGGAGAGTTGAAATTCCTCGCCCGGCAGCCCTTGCTCCTGCCCGGCAAAG
>DLYX01000397.1 GCA_003447545.1 Deltaproteobacteria bacterium
TCCTCCCGCGCCAGCGACCACCGAGACACCAAAAGGTGCCGAGATGGTGAGTGCCCACATCGCGTTGCTCTCGGATTGCTTTTCGTAAGCGACCGTCAGGATCCGATCGTGAATGCCGCCCTGAATCAGGCTGGCAGCCACGTTGGCGGTCGACCCGCCCACGCTACCGGCTGTGTGCACGCGCAGCATCGGCTTGCCGGCGCCACCAAGGGCATCGGCTAGATAGAGCTCGGGTAGCAGGCAGCCTTCAAAGGTATCCGGGGCTTTTCCGACGACCACGGCATCGATGTCCGCCCAAGTCAGCTCGGCGTCCTGCAAGGCGCGTTCGGCGGCTTCCCGCACCAGACCGGGCATCGAGACGTCGATGCGCTTGGCCGCGAGTTCGGTTTGACCGATTCCGACGATTCCACAGAGTTCAGCCATTATTCTCCCTCCAGAACGCACACCAGATTTTGCTGAAGTGCGGCACCGTGTGTTGCATGACCCAAGCCTCGATCGGCTTTACCTGAAGCAATTCGTTGCGCGGCTTCTCCGATTCGTTGCAAGCCACATGACATCAGAACATGAGCTCCCAAAGCCCCACCAGATGGGTTCAACAGGACGTCCTCTCCCAAGCCGAGAGATTCCGCCAGAATTGGTTCCTGATGGGAATACGGCGCGTAGAGTTCGGCAAAGTCGATCTTGTCCTTGCCGACCCCGGCTTTCTCGCCCGCAATTTTGGCAGAAGAAGAGGTCGTGAGGTCGCGGACCCCCAGAGCGGCGGGATCCACGCGGTGGTCGAATCCCCGGATCCATACAGGTCTCTCGCAGAGTTCGCGTGCCCTGTCGCCGGCCATCAGGACGACGCAACTTGCGCCATCGGCCTTGCCCGCGCAATCCGAAGCGCGCAATGGCGAGGCTATGTGCGGTTCGGCGAGCAGTTCCTCGATCGACACCGCGCCTTTGTGGATGGCATGCGGGTTGTCTGTCGCATTTCGCCGGTTGCGCTGGACGATTTCCGCAAGGTCTCGCTCGGTCTTGCCGTTTTTCTCCATCCATTGGCGGGCTTGCAGCGCGCTGACGCTATCCATGTCCGGCCATAGAGGCGTTACGCAATAAGGGTCCATGCTGAGCGCGAGAACTTCGGGCAAATCACCCGAGGCACTCTTGCCGAAGCCATAAACAAGCGCGGAATCAACATCTTCGGTCTGGATTTTCACCCACGCTTCATAGAGCGCCCACGCCCCATCCTGCTCGACATGGGATTCCTTGATCGGTGGCCAGGCCCCTACGGCGTCGAGCGCCATGACAAAAGCAAAGGGCTGTCCCTGCAAGAAGTCGCTGCTGCCCGAGCAGGTAAACTCGATCTCCGAGCGCTTGAGATGGGAGTCGGCGATGGCATCCTGCACGACCGGCAGGAGGATCTCGACCTCGTTGCGCTCGTCCTCGAAGGCGGCTGACGATTGAGCGAAGGAAACAATGGCTACATCACGCATCAGGCATGCTCCTTGTAGGTCTCGTAGTCCGCATCGGGTTCTCCATTGGGGACAAAGCATTTGATCGAACTGATCGAGGTTTCGAGTTGGTCGTCCTCGACCCATTCCGCTTTGACGCGCATGCCCATCCGCACATCGTCCAGATCGCAACCTTGGACGACGTGAAAGAAGGGTAAGCCTGCGCCATCGAGCAGCACGGTGATGCAGGCATAGGGAAGTTCGAAGTCCAGATTGTCAGACGGGACGCGGACGATCGAGAAGGTCACGATTGTGCCGTGGTCACTGACCTGAACAACTTCTTCGGTGGCGACAGCGCACATTGGACAGGAACCGCGGGGCGGGACAATGACGGCCTTGCATTGGGGGCAGGCACCACCAAGAATTTTCTTGTTGGCCAAGCCGTGCAAGAACTTCGATGCAGCGACGCCAGGTGTGAAATCATAGGTGAGCTGAATCGGGGTGACGATACTTTTTACCGGGTCTGCCATCTTCATGCCTCCTCGGGAACAAAGCATTCGAGATCGCGAATGCTGCCTTGGGGCTCGGCGGCCCAACGGGGTTGGACGCGCATTCCGGTCTTCATCCGCGACTCGTCGCCTGCGTCCACTGCGTGCAACATGGGTGCGTCAGCTCCATCGAGTTTGACCAAGGCGAAGGCAAAGGGGTGTGCGAAGGGCTGCTTTTCGCGCGGCTTGGCAACCCACGTCCACGTGGTGACGGTGCCACCGGGTCCGACCTCAACAAGGTCGGCTTCGGTGATGGATTCCGATGTGTCCGGGTCGTACTCGGCTGGCGGTACGATGACCTTCCCACTCGGCGTTCGCGCCCCTTCGAACCGCCGCTCGGCCAATCCTGTGAAGAAGCGCTGAAGGATTGGGCCGAGGGAGCGGCGGAAGGGATATTCCAAGACGTGTTCGGCGCGCAAGGCGCCTTCATTTTGAGCGTCCGACATGATTATTCCCCTGTTTGCGTTGTTGCGGCGGAGGGGAGTTGCCCTCTTCGGATTCGGACCCGGAATATCACCGGAACCCGAGCACTCGCCGTTCCTTCGCTCCTACTACACCTGACGCAGATGACAAATGATCGTTTGTTTGGAATTGGCTTGATCGTCTCGTTCCCGATGCTAGCCCGTCGGCCCGGGGTGGTGTCGGCCTCTCGTCAGCCGAGAGGATCGGGGCCTGGCCGCACTCGAACCAGAATTTTTGCGTAGCGATCCGGTCGACGAGGGTCCCGATGCGGGTTTTTCGTCAACAGTTCGACGCGGCCGTCGGCACAGGCCACCGTTTGGATCGCGATCTTGGCTTCGAGGCGAGCGAGACTGGCGCCGAGACAAAAATGGTTCCCTCGGCCAAACGCCAAATGGCGATTCGGGGCGCGCGTGATATCGAATTTATCCGGGTCGGAGAACTGGGCTGGATCACGGTTTGCGGCCCCCAGCGACAGACGAACGGTCGCATGTTTCGGGATCGTGATGCCCCCAACCCGAACGTCTTCGGTCGTCCATCGGGGTGTCGAGGTTGACTGGTCGGGGTGGTGCCAGCGCAGGATCTCCTCGATAGCACCATCGATTCGTGAGGGATTTTCGCGCAGTTTGGCGAGTTGCTCGGGATGTTGCAGTAGCGCGAGCAGGCCGCTGGAGATCAACCGCTCTGTCGTTGTGCCCGCCGCGGTGAAGATTGTGACGACCGTAGAAATGATCTCGTCTTCCGTAAGTGGAGCGTCCTGAGTCTCGGCACGTACCAATTCGCTGATTAAATCGTCTTGCCAGTGGTTCCGGCGGTCTGCGACCAGCGCGCGGATATATCGAATTTGTTCGGCCAGAGCCCTCCGGCCGCGTTCTTCCTGCTCTGGCGTTCGCCCTGAAAGAAACAGAAGCTCTGCATCTTCGAAAAGCCGCCGGAAAAGAAGACGGTCCTCGATCGGAATGCCGATCATTTCTGCCGCTACGATGATGGGAAGATGGAAGCCGAAGTCTTCGACGAGGCAAAACTCCGCTTGTGGTCCCCGCGCTTGCCAAAGTTGGTTGGAAAGCTCGGCGATCCGGTTGCGACGGCTCTCGACTGCAATTCCCGCAAAAGCCAGGTTGATCAGCGACCGCATGCGCGTATGCTCCGGCGGATCTTTCATGTTGAAGGAGCTCTGGACCAGTCTCTTGTTGGCATTGGTCCGCGAGTTGCCCTGAGGAACGCCACGCAGGCGGCTCCAGTCGCTGGAGAAGCGCGGATCGCGGAGAGCGACTTTCACGTCGCTGTAGCGGGTGAGCAACCAGTATCCATGTCGAGTATGGAAGACCGGTTCCTCCTCGCGAATCCGGTGCAGCCAGGGTGCAGGATTCTCCTGATACGCCAGCGAGGTAAGATCCAGGTCGCGGAGATCTTCAGATTGGTTAGACTCGGCCGGTTCCGGCTCCTGAATTCCGGGAATGCGAGGAAATTTTAATACTCGTCCCACACGGCCTCAACAAGACTCTCGGCCGCCGTTAATGCCGCATCGCTGAGGCAGTTCGAAGAAGGAGGCGTCGCAAAAGAGCAGCCCGGGACACTATCGACGTCAGCGCATTTGGCAACGGTGGCATCGATCTTGAGTTGTAGCTGAGCGATTTTTCCGGCCCGCTCGCTGGTGCAGGTCGAGGCATCCTCGCCGTTTTGCATCTTGTCGCCGGCGCACTCCGCAAGTTCCTTCTGGATCGCGGGAATTACCTTGGCGACAGCCTTTGAGATCGACTTGATGCATTTGCGGGCCGCCGCCGTCGAGGTTCCTGACGGCGCGTCGGGAGGGCTCGCATCAAAAGTGGCCTGCAAGACGGCGTTTGTCGTCTCGTTCTGACGGCAGATGAGGCATGCGTTGACCGAGGCCATTCCGGTGAGTGCAATATCGCTGCATCCGCCGCCGCAGGTTGCCGGCATATCCAGCCGTGACGCCGTGACGCCCTTTGCCAGACACAGCAAGTCCTTCTCGCCACCGACGAAGCTGGCGAGCTTGATCGCCGCGCGCTGGATTTTCTGATCGCTCCGGGCCTGCGCACAACGAACGTTGGAGGCTTGTCGTGCAAGACAATTCAGCGATTCCTTGAGTTGCATACGACTGTATATGGAAAACTGCTTCTGGATACTTTGCCGACAGGCAATGCGGTCCTCAAGCGAACTCAGTGTGCGTTGCACGCCGAGCGCGTTGATGGGGATCACGATCGATGGTGTCGCGGGGTCGTCGGAGACAATATTCAACTGCCCCGCACTGGCGACGGTGCCAATCGGGTCGAATACGATTTCGACACTGGTATGTTCGCCCGGTGCCAGCACAATCGGCAGGGGCGGCCCCTTGGCCAGGCTGGGAGGCGGCCTTTTTAGGTCCGGGGGGGTCAGGGCGGGGGTGGGGGGCGGCGCGCCT
>DLYX01000266.1 GCA_003447545.1 Deltaproteobacteria bacterium
CGTTGTTGTGGTGGATCCCAGACGGACGAAAACGGCCGAACGGGCCGATGATTGGGTGCCAATCCAACCGGGCACGGATGCACTTCTGCTGCTCGCAATCGCCCATACCTTGTTTGCCGAAAAGCGCGTCAGAGCCGAGGCTCTGGAGGGGCAGATCAACGGACTGTTCGATGTCGAACAGTTGGTGGAGGATTTCTCTCCCGCGGCGGTCGCCGATGTCTGCCGGATTCCGGCGGCGAAGATTATCGAGTTGGCACGGGATCTTTCCGACGCCAGGACAGCCTGTGTCTATGGCCGCATCGGGACCTGCAATCAGGAATTTGGCACTCTGGCCTCCTGGATCATCGATGTTTTGAACGTCCTGACCGGCAATTTCGACAAGCCGGGGGGGATGATGTTCTCCGATCCGGTGGTGCCATCGCTGACCACGATGCCGCATCCGGATTTCCCGGGCGGCAAATTCTCCTTCGGGCGCTGGAAGAGTCGGGTTCGCGGCGCTCCCGAGGTTCTCGGCCAGGTTCCCGTGTCCTGCCTCGCGGAGGAGATTGCGACCCCCGGGGAAGGCCAGATCCGGGCGCTGATCACCATCGCAGGCAATCCGGTTGTCAGTGCTCCCGATTGTGGGCGCCTCGACGAAGCTCTGCCGGGTCTGGATTTCATGGTGAGTGTCGATAATTGGGTCAATGAGACCACGCGGCATGCGGATGTGATTTTGCCGGGGCAATCGCCGCTGGAACAGCCACATTGCGATGATCTGCTGCTCGGTTGGGCTGTGCGGAACCATGCGAAGTGGTCCGATCCGGTTTTCGAACCGCCGGCCGGTCAACCTCTGGAATGGGAAATTCTCCTCAAATTGGCGGGAATTGTTTCCGGCGCAGCTCCGGAAGAAGCCGATCCGACGATTTTGGATGATTTGTTCTTCACCGGATTGATCGGTGCTTTGACCGAGGCGGAAGCCCATCCGTTGGCGGGCCGGGACGTTGCCGAAATTGTCGCAGCGACGGAGGGGCGAGGCCCGGATCGCCTCGTGGATTTGGCGATTCGTACCGGCCCGCAGGGAGATCATTACGGCCGTCGGCCGACTGGCCTGACGCGTGCAAAGCTCGCCGCGCAACCCAATGGTGTTGATTTTGGGCCTCTGGAGCCTCGTCTGGGCGAAGTTCTGCAAACTCCCTCCGGTCGGATGGAATTGGCCCCGGAGTATATTCTGGGCGATCTCGACCGTTTGCGGCAGCGCCTCGGGCGTGGGGATGAAGGATTGGTGCTGGTCAGCCGCCGTCATCTGCGTTCCAACAATTCCTGGCTGCATAACGTACCCAAATTGGTCTCGGGAAAAGATCGGTGCACTCTCCTGATGCATCCGGAGGATGCGGATCGATGCGGGTTGTCCGGCGAGCAGCATGCGCGGATCGAGTCCCGGGCAGGAGCTCTCGAGGTTTCTCTGGAAGTCTCGGACGAGATGATGCCGGGGGTTGTCTCGCTGCCGCACGGTTGGGGACACGACCTCGATGGGGTCCAGCTGCAGGTGGCGGCGGCCCACGCTGGCGTGAATAATAACCTGCTTGCGCCCGGAGATCTGGTCGATGTTCCCTCGGGAAATGCGGTCGTCAACGGGATTCCGGTGGCCGTGTCTCCGATTCGGCCCAGCTGAGATTCCCCGGAATTCGCGCGGGGCCGGGTGCGTTCCCGGCCCCCTCGGGCTAGCGTGTATCTATGGACAAGCGCGCGCGTTTCTCGCTCGGCTATTTTCTCTGGATCTTCCTTCTCTTCTGGGTTCTCGAGGGTATTTTCTTTTCCGGGCCATCGGTTCGGGAGATGCCCTACAGCGATTTCCTGAAAGAGGTAGGTCAGGGGAAAGTCGCCACTGTCGTTCTGACAACTCAGACGATCTACGGAGAGATCCGAGCCCCCGACTTGAGCGACGATTCGACGGCCGCAAGTGCGGATTCTCTGGCGGTCGAGGACAAGGCAACCCCATGGAGATTTTCGCCGAGTGCCATCGCCGGTTGGTTTGTTTCGGAAGAAGAGAAGGCGAAACAGGCCGAAGAGAACCGGGAAAGCGAGATTGATCGACAGTTCACGGTCACCAGGGTCGAGGACCCGGAACTCATTGAACTTCTCCAAAAGCATAAAGTTGAGTTTCGCGGGAAAATCGAGAATAATTTCCTGCGGAATTTATTCTTCGACTGGATTATCCCTTTCGGAATCCTCTTCCTGATCTGGACCTTCATCATGAAGCGGATGGGACAGGGGGCCGGCGGGGTCATGAACGTCGGCAAGAGCAAGGCGAAAGTCTACGATCTTGACGATGAGAGCGGCATTCATTTCAACGACCTTGCGGGCGTGGATGAAGCGATCGAAGAGGTCGAGGAAGTTGTTTCCTTCCTCAAGGAACCGGAAAAGTACCAGACCCTAGGCGCCAAATTGCCCACCGGCGTATTGCTTGTCGGCCCTCCGGGGACCGGAAAGACGTTGCTGGCCAAGGCGGTTGCAGGCGAAGCCGGTGTGCCCTTTTTCAGCCTTTCCGGCTCGGATTTCGTCGAGATGTTCGTCGGCGTGGGCGCTTCGCGGGTCCGGGATTTGTTCAAGGACGCTACGGAGAAATCCCCATGCATCGTTTTTATCGACGAGCTCGATGCCATCGGCCGCGCCAGGGGCGGGCGCAATGCCTCTCCAATGGGAGGTTTTGACGAACGAGAAAATACCTTGAACCAGCTTTTGGTCGAGATGGACGGGTTCGACGGGCGAACGGGCGTGGTTATCATGGCCGCCACCAATCGACCCGAGGTGCTCGACCGGGCTCTTTTGCGCCCGGGACGCTTCGATCGCCA
>DLYX01000592.1 GCA_003447545.1 Deltaproteobacteria bacterium
TCACAAATTTCCTCGCTTTGGAAACAACCCGCACTGAACGAATTCGGACGGGGCAGTGCGGTGAAATGATTGAACGTCGTCGCGGCGGTGGATGCATCGCAAGCACCGTCATCCTCGAAAAACTGGTCAACGCAGATCGAGGTTCCCTCCATCCGGTCGCAGGACAAGCGAGCCAGCTTGCATGGCAAATCCGCGCTACGGTCGGTTACGGCAATCCGTGCCGGACCGGCCCAGCCTGCGCCTCCGGTAATTTCGGCGGTATCCGGGAACGGAAAGCGAAACTCGCCACCGCCCAGGTTCTCCAGAGCCCCCCCGGGGACTTCGACGCAAACGGCCTCATCCACGCCCTTGGCCGCCTGACATCGAGATACGCGATCTTCGAGAGCGGCGTCGCATTGATCGGACACGATCACCAGTGACGCTCCGGTCAGTTCCGGATCGAGAAAGGCGACGGTCACCAAATTATCCCGACCCTCGAGGGCCGGAGGCGCCCCCTCAGTGTCGCAAGCCCGATGGCGCACTTCGATGGATTCTCCGGGAGCCGCCCACGGCCGATTGGCGGACCCCAGCGCCGAGGAATACGTCCGCTCGACCCCGGGGAAGAGGTCGCATGACGCACTCGCCGGGACGACACCACTCATCCAGAAAAAGAGGCTGGTCAGGACCAGCATTCGTATTTGGGATCGAATCAGCATCGGGAGAGGCGCGGAAAAGGAGCGTTCCTTTCTGCGATCTCCAGATCATCAGCCCGAGGCCCGGCGGTCAATACGGCATTATGGTGCAAGCACCGAGGCGTAAAACAGCGCCGCGCGCAGTGGCTAGGACGCTCGGCTGTCGGAAAAACGCAGATTTTGGTTGGTCGAATCAGGTTTCGGGCAAGAAATTGGGTCATGAGACCTCCGATGGCGAGGGAATTTTCGGAACCGCAGGCTCAGAGAGAGTTGCAGTTCCCATGCCAGAAAAAAACCCCGCAAAAACAACCCGGAAAGGGAGGACCGAGCGAGGATCTGCGCAGACGTTCCCCCGATCGAGCGAAGTTCTGCGCGAATCAGCCAGCCATGCGCGGCGCAGGCGGCCATTGCAAGTTCGCCTCAGCGCAGGTGATAGCGCGCGATCCGCTCCACCAGAGTGCGTCTGGAAACGCCAAGAGAATCGGCTGTTTTTGTCTGATTTCCACCGTTCGCCCGAAGCGCTTCTTCCAGAACCTGGCGCTCATATTGCTCGAGAGACGCCTTCAGACTTGTCGGTGAGCCCTCGGCTGCGGCTGCTGAGGGTTGCAGGCCCGAAGATTGCAATCGGGGGGAGAGAAGATCGTGCGTGATAAAACATCCATCCTCGACGAGAGCCACTGCCCGTCGAACCTCATTTTGAAGCTCGCGGATATTACCGGGAAACGCGTAGCCTTGCAGGGCGGCCAGAGCGTCCGCCCCAAATCCGGGGATGGAACGACCACGTTCTGCGGCCGCGACCTCAAGAAAATGTTCAGCCAGCATCGGAATATCCTCCTGACGCTCCTGCAGCGAAGGAACCGGAACGGTGAATACAGCGAGGCGATAGTACAAATCCTCGCGGAAATTGCCTTTGGCAACCTCCGCCTCGAGATCGCGATGGGTGGCGGCAATAATTCGGACATCGACGGGAATGGTCACATCGTCGCCAATCCGCCGGATCTCCCGTTGGTCCAGAGCCCGCAACAGCTTCACCTGCAGCTCCGGCGGGCATTCCCCGATTTCATCGAGGAAGAGCGTCCCGCCATCCGCCGTCTGGAACAGTCCCTTGCGGTCCGCGTTGGCTCCCGTGAAGGCGCCTTTGCAATGACCAAAAAGCTCGCTCGCAAGAAGTTCCGGGGAAAGTGCTCCACAGTTCTCGGGAACAAAAGGACCGTCGCTTCGCGGGCCGTTATAATGGATCGCACGCGCCATCAATTCCTTGCCGGTCCCGGTAGGTCCCTGCACCAGAACACTATCTTCTGTCCGAACCACTTTCTCCACAAACTCGAGCGTCTGCTGCAGAGCCGGGCTCGAACCGAGAATGTCTCCCATGCGCGATCGCCCCTGAGCCTCACGTTTCCACTCGACGTTCTGCTCGCGCAGCACAACGTTGCTGGCTTCCAGCTTCGCCTGAAGTTGTTGATTCTCCGCGCGTATGAGGTGCAACTGCATCGCGGCGTCAACTACCCCCCGGAGTTCTCCGGCATTCCACGGCTTGGTCAAGTAGCGGTAGACACTTCCCGCATTGATCGCATCGATCAAGCTCTGGATATCGGTGTACCCGGTCAGAATAATCCGGACGAGGTCCGGATAGAGTTCAGCGGTGCGCGCAATCAACTCGGACCCCGACATCCCGGGCATCCGCTGGTCGATAATCGCCACGGCGACCTCGGGGTGGGCCGCCAGTACTTCCAACGCAGCTTCGCCGGAATTCGCCGTAAGAACTGGATAGAGGTGCGCGAGACCAATGCGCAGGAGCTCGGTGCTCGCCTTTTCGTCATCGACAATCAGCACTGTCGGTTTGGCTTCGTTGGTTTCCATGAGGTATCCGGTTGCTGTCCTTGTACGGGAATCGGCGGAATGGCGCGAGAGGGATCCTGCCCTGCGCTTCCAACCAATTCAACCGCGGTGGCTCTATGACGAATTCTCGAACACTTCCCGAGAAACTTCGGCCCCACCTCGTCTCGCTGATTCTTGTAGCGATCGCTCTCCCTATCGCTATCTTATCCATTTCCCGAGGTGTCGGCTGGCTCGACAAGCCATTCCCGGGCTTCTTTGCCGGCGCCAGTGCCGTCGTTCCAAGCGTCAGCGGGGTCGATTGGCCCCGCGACAAGACAGCGCTCTTCCATGCGCAAGTCGTGTCGGTAGACGGACAACCCGTGCGGAGCGGGGCCGAGATCTATGCGCTGGTCCGCGAACAGCCTGTCGGGACAAAGTTCCGATACGAGTTCCGAAAGGGCGAGGAAACTTTCGGAAAGAATATCCGCTCGCGCACCTGGACTCTGAGCGACTACCTGCAGACCTGGGCCATCACTTCGGGCTTCGGGGTCATTACGATCCTTGTCGGGTTGCTGGTCGCCTCCCTGCAGCCGGCAAGCCATCAAGCCCGAGTTTTCCAACTGATGGCCTTCACGGGCGGAATTTACGCACTCACCGGAGTCTTTCTGCATCAGGCCGATAGTGTCTGGTTAAGTTCGCTTTGCCTCGCCATGGAGAGCCTCTTTCCAGCCACCTTCATTCATCTGGCCATGGTCTTCCCCGTCGATCGCTATCGCGGGCCGCACCGCCGGCGCCGCTACGCCCTCCCCTATCTCCCCAGCTTTCTGCTGATCGTGGCCGGCCTGGCAGGGTATTTCAGTGACCCGCCGAATTTGACCCCGCTGCGACTCACCTACATCTATACCGCCGCAAGCATTTTTCTCTTCATTACCTTCATGGTCTGGGCCTGGTTCGAGAACGCAGAACGGATGGTCCGTGCCCGCATTGCCGCATTGCTACCAGGCCTGGTTCTCGGGACCACAGCCATGCTCTTTGCCTTCCTCAATAATGCGATCGCGGGGGGCAATATTCCCATTCAATTACCGCTTGTCGCTACTCTGATATTCTACGGCAGCGTTGGTTATTCGATCACCCGTCATGAACTCTTCGGCATCGATCGGGTAATCCGCCAGAGCTTTGTTTACGGCCTGATGAGCACGATCATTCTGGGTGGCTATGCGCTCGCTATCCTCCTCCCGGCACGGCTGCTCCCGACGACGATCGCAGGACGCCAGGAGATTACCGCCGGAGTCTTCGTGCTGCTCCTCGCCTTTCTATTTGATCCGCTCCGTCGAGGAGTCCAGATCACCATCGATCGAGCATTCTTCCGCAGCTCGATCGATGATCGACAAACGATCTCCTCGCTGAGCGAAGAGCTGACCACCATGCTCGATCGGCAAGAAATCGTCGAGGGCGTGGCGTCTCTGGCCACTCGAACTCTCGAGCTGGAATCCGCAGGCCTTTTCCTCGGGAACGACGAAGGCGGAACTCTCTGGCAGATGCGGGCCGAAGAGGACACGCTCGGCTGCGAGGACGGCTCGCCGGATCTGGGCGCCGCCTGCGATTATCTCGCGAAGGGAATCGCCAGCTTCGACACCGAAAGATTGATACCCGCAGTCCGCGAGAAGGCACCCGAAGCGGCCGACGCCCTCGAGAAATTGAAAGCGCGACTCGCCTTCCCGCTCGTCGTGCGTGGGGAAAGCATCGGCGTGCTTGCGTTGGGTCCGAAACGTTCGGGCCGCGAAATCTCCAGTGAAGAAATACTTCTCCTGCGCACACTCAGCCACCAGGCGGCTATCGCACTTCAGAATGCGCGCTCCTACGAAGAACTGGAACTGCTCAACCGCGACCTCGACTTCAAAGTCCAGGAACGGACCACGCAGTTGGCGGGCGCTTACGATGAACTCAAGCAGGCGCAGGCCCAACTGGTTCAGTCCGAAAAACTGAGCTCGCTCGGCGAATTCGTTGCCGGAATCGCTCATGAGCTCAACAACCCGGCCAGCTTTGTCCGCGGCAGCTTGCAGATTCTCACCGAATTTCTCGAGGTCTTGCGCGAGGTCTTCACCGTCTACAAGGAAATCCCGATCACGGATGAAACGCTTCAGGACCGCCTCGCAAGAGCGAGCTCCGGTCGAAACCTGGAAGACCTTCTCCGCGAAACTCCCGAACTTCTTCGCATCTGCAATGAGGGCGCCGAACGGATCGAGCGAACCGTGAGCGAGTTGAAGATTTTCATTCGGAAAGACCGTGGCGATCGTGCACCGACGTCGATTGCCGAAAGTCTCGCCTCGGCCCTCCGAATGCTCGACCCGAGAATCCGCGAGCAAAATGTGACTCTCGAAACCAGCTTCGCCGAAGTTGCCGAGATCGAGGCTGATTCAGCTGCCCTCGGGCAAGTCTGGATCAACCTGATCACGAATGCGCTGGATGCCGTGCGCGACATACCCGAGCCCCGCATCCGACTCAGCATCGAAGACGTCGATTCCGGACAAATCCAAATCTCGATCGAAGATAATGGAACGGGCATCGACCCTGAAGTCGCCGAAAAGATCTTCGAGCCCTTTGTCACAACCAAGGATATCGGGGAAGGCACGGGACTCGGCTTGAGCATTGCCTACGGAGCCGTGCAGAGTCATTCCGGGGAATTGACGGCGGGCAGTTCCCCCGAAGGTGGCGCCTCCTTTCGGGTCCGATTGCCTCGTTAAAACTGGAGAGGCAGTCCGACGACTTCTCGCAAAACCCGATCCCGATGCTCCAACAGGGCCGGGGCCATCGCGGCAAGGATCTCCTCATCCCCGTGCGCGTAGGCCATCCTCTGGTGATCCGGCATCGGGCAATCCTCATGATCGAGAGGCTGTACGAGATTTGAAAAAGTCGCCCAAATCAAATCCAACGCCGTCAGCGAATCACCAAAAAGCCAGGCCGAGCCCGCAGCTTCCTGATCAATTCTGCGGGCCGAGAGGGCTCGTAAAATCTCGATCACTCGTTGGCGTGCCATCGGCAGGCAATCGGGAAAATATCCATATTTGAGAGCGAGGCGCTCCAAACCCTCCATCGCTGGATCGCCCGTAAGCTTTCCCCCGAGAAAGGTATCGAGCATCATCAACCGGCGACACCAGCCCAACCCCATCTCGAGATGAAGTTCGCCGCAAAGCCCGAGCAACTGGGCCCGCTGCTCAAAGTCGGTGGGCAGCAATGGCTTATCCGGCGCTCGACGTTCGGCGGCAAAAAGAATTTGCCGCAAGGTCAGATGCGGCGCCTCATCAGGGTATACCAGAACTGGGGCGCTATTCTGCCCGGTCCACGCCGTGAGGGCTTCATTGGGTGCCGCCGCTGTCTGGCGCACTGCCGTCCACGCAATGCCCTTCCAATTCAGGATCGCCTTGGCCGCCTCTCCCCATGGCCCGGCGACACCCTCGGTCAGTACCAGCATCGGTTCTCGACGCGACCGCGCCTCTTCGACATCCAGATAGTCCATGATGCCGACCTTCTACCGCGGCCCGCAGCAAAGAAAAAGGGCGGGCCATTTCATCATGGCCCGCCCTGCTTCTCCTCGAGAAAGAACTTCCGATCGCAAGGTTTTCAGTCCAGCAAACCCATCGGCTGCCGGAAGAAAGCCTGGCTGGCCGAACCATAGGGATTGGGGTTTTCACAATCGCCGCGGCAATCTTGGAAGGCGTCCAAACAAGCACGTCCCGCGGCATGAGTGTCCTGAGCACATCCGGAAAGACATCGTCCAAAGCCGCCAAACGAGTGGAGCAGACAAGCCAGCGGGTTGGCCGACCCACGGCAATCCCGCGCATCTTCGCGACGCAACTCGAAGCAGGCAACGCTGCATTCCTGACCGGCTTCAAGGACCTGGCGCGAGCATTGGCGGAGATCCTGCTTGCAATCAGCGACGCAGATATGCGGATCGATTCCCGTAGTGGATCCTTCCGGCAAGGTAGGCAGGACAACCTCGGCTACGCATGCATCGTGGCATTGCTCAATCGCACCCCGACAAGTCGAGCGAGACTCTTTATGAGCTGCCCGACAGGTTCGACGGCACTCCCGTCGTTCGGCCGGATCCCCGGATTTACAGGTCATGCGACATCCGCGGACTGCGGTGCGCGCGCTGTCCCGACATACCTGCTTGGAATCCATACAGGTATCCCGGCAATCCGATTGCGCCTCGGCCACATCACCACCCGCACATAGGATGATGATCGAAAAACCAAAAGAAATAAGCAACTTTTTCATTTCAAACCCCTCGATTGGCGTGTTTGGATCTCCCAACCCGCGAAACTCTGCCCGACAACAGAGCCGTTTCTCCGCCTTGATTCAGCCATATTAAAGCGAAGATTGCCAATCCCCCGCATGACGTGCCGCCGAGAGGGCTGGCGAAGGCAAAATGGGGGGGATGCAGAGACCCGCTGGGTGCGCTA
>DLYX01000067.1 GCA_003447545.1 Deltaproteobacteria bacterium
AAAAGGCACCGTCGTCGCAAGAGTTGCCCTCGTTGTCCGGAGTCGCATCACATCTGGCACTTTCGGTTTGGAGCTATCCCCAAGTCTCGACAATTGCTTCGCGCATGGTTCATCGCGCGATCGCCTTCGGTCGGAGGTCCGAAAAATGCTGTTCTGGCGAACGCCAGACTATGGGCTATTTTCTTCACGGCCTGCGGCCAAGGGTAGAGCAAAGCGCTGGTTTCGAATCCCAAAATAGAGGAGATCGGGCTTTGGAAAATATCGATAATCCTGCACAACCCAGATGTTCGTTCCTCCTCGCCGGTGGCCTACCGGGGTGGGCATCGGCGACTCGTGCTCGTCTAATCGATATACCCAAGCGCTCGAAGTCTCGCCTCGTGCGGCTTTGTGGTTGCCGCTGACTTTCGGAAAGGAGGTTTGTCCCGACTGGTGAGTATCTGGTCTCGTTCGGCCGCACGCAACGCTTCGCCGAATGCGGGCATACCGGACTTCCGTGCAAGGTCGTTGTTTTCGCCTGGATCTTCGGCCAGATCATAGAGCTCGAAATTTTCAAGACCTCCCTTCCGGATAAATTTACTGCGTTCGTTCCGGACCGAGGTCATTTTGTCGAAGAGCCGGAGATGGCTGTGGGCTATCAGGTCCCCTGGTGGCGCAAAGTCGGTTAGAATCGGAGCCGAAAGATCGAGGCCAACAGCCATCGTCTGCGTCGCGCCGAACTCGGGTGGCTGCGGAATCCCAACCAAGCCGAGAACGGTAGGTGCGATATCGGCGAGCCGAACCTGTGTCTCGATGACCTGGCCCGGACGAATCCGCGAAGGTTGGGAAATGATTAGCGGGATACGAATCGTTTCGTCGTAGAGGTTTTTGCCATGGCCCTTCTGTCCATGCTCGAAAAACTCCTCTCCGTGATCACTTGTGACGATGACAATCGTTTTCTCCGAGGCGCCGATCTGTTCGAGCACATTCAGAACCTTGCCGACGTAGCTGTCGGTGTATCGAATTTCGCCATCGTAGAGGGCGATGACATGTTCGAGGTCACGCTTTGACATGCCCGGGTGGATATCGCGGCCGAGTTCGAAATTTCGACCAGTGATCTCGCCCGTGTAATCCGGGTCGAAGAGCGAATCATAGGGCGGAGGTGGGTCGAAGTCATAGTGAACGTCCCACATATGAAGAAAAAGAAAAAACGGCGCACTGTCGCGCGAGGCTTTGTCCATGAGCCATGTGCGGACCCGCTCGAACAACGCGGGCGAGGTTCGGTCTTGATGGGACGCTAAATTATTTGTCGCCGAGACCTCGTCGTCGAACAGATCAAAGCCCTGAGCAAACCCGTGCAGAGACCTCAGGAAGGGACCGGAGACAAAAGCTGCTGTGGCGTATCCGTTTTGCTGCAGGACCTCCGCAAGACTTAGCGCATCCGAGTCGAGTGCATCCGCTGGTGCGACAACACCGTGCTGCTGCGGCGGCAGCGCTGTCAGTAGAGTCACGTGAGCTGGCAGAGTCCAGGAGGATGAAGAGATGGCATTTTTAAAAAATGCCCCGGAGCGAGCGAGCTTGTCGATATATGGACTAGTGTCCCTATGATAGCCGTCGATTCCAAGATGGTCATGCCGCAGGGAATCGATCGAGATCAGGAGAACGTTCGGCCGGGCATGCTTACTGTCCGAGCCCAAACCGATCAGGAGTGCCGTGCCGATCAGGATGGATGCACAAGCCAGCAATGACCAGCGAAATCGACCCATGCTGGATAATTTCATTTAGTATCTCCAACGGCAAGTCGCGATGCGAAGTTGCCGGTTCCTCAGTCAGGCGAGACTGGCTCGGCATCGAGGACCTCGATGATCTGCTCTGCGGATGTGACGCCGAGAGACCTGAAGGAACCGTCTTCTCCTTGGCCGATTTTCAGTGCGAGGCTGTAGCTGCCGGGTACAGGGGGGGTCGTCAGTTTAGCGAAGAAGGCGTAGGGTTCGCCGGGGCGCAGGTCCCACCCCAATGTCAGTGCCTGCTCGTGCACGACTCTGCTCGGAGTGTCTGGAATCTCGGGCTGCGAAATTTCGCGCCATTGGGCAAACGCGCGAACAAGGAATGGGTTCTGTGTGCTGCGTCGGTAGTTTGTCGCTGGCCATATTCCTTCACCCAGATTTGTGATCACGATGGTTGCTGAGGCTCGCCCCTGTGCAGCTACCGGCTGCCCCAGAGATAGTTGGATAGAGCCGCGCACAGCGCTCTTCTCCAGTGCCGTCAACGGCGTCCCGAGCGCAGTGCTGGACTCGTCTGTCCCGGCCCGGATTGAATCTATCCAGAGCGAGCTCCATGGTCGTGAGGTGACCTCAAGAAGCTCCCATCCATCGACTGAAGCTCGCGACGTAAGAGTTGGTATCCTGAGGATGGCCTTGCGGTTTCGGATCGTGCTCTCGGACCATTGGTCCGGTGGACGGAGCAAGATCCAGCGTAGGCTCGTCGCATCGACGAGCCTCTGCAGGCTAGGGCTTGAGTATGGGTAAACTTGCTTCCGTATCTGCGGGCGATGCCGTGGCTTATAGCCGGTATGCCCAAGGACAAGGGGCATCCCATGCTCGAGGCTGCGCAGCATCGATCGCACCTCCGTGCCTCCGCGGAGTAATTGGCCCCCGTTGAGAGGGGCGAGATAGGGAAGCTCGAGTATCGGGCCTTGTCCATGCTTGGCAGTCACTTCGATGATGCGCTGGACTAGTTTGGGCGAGGCGTCGATGAACTTGACTGGATGGTTTATTGACATCGCACCTCCCCTCTCAATGCCGATGAAGAGGGCCAACGCAATCGTCAGACCGGTCATGATCGGCATTCCGAGACGCTCCCGGGCGCATGCTAAAACCGCTGCGGCCGTCAATGCGCACCCGAATCCGGCAAGAATCGCAAATCGAAATGGGTAACGGAAAAACTCGAGACCGGGAATGCTCCAAATCGAAAAAGAGGGAGGGGAAATAATCCCGAGTGTTTGCAGAAATAGGTCGCCGTCTCCAGCAAGGTGTCGCGCGACCCAGACGGTCATTAGCCCGCCAAAGGCGCAGCGCCGAGTCGACTTCGAGCCAAACACCAGGGCAGCCAAACCCAATCTGAAGATCAATCGAAGGTGAACCCAGGAGGTCTCGTTCGCGAATATCAATCGGCTCAAAGGCGAGATGCCCCTGGGTCCGCTGGCTATTCCTCCCTGCTTGATCAGCTCCAGATAGTCGAAGTAGGGAAGCGAGATCAGAAGCAGGAGCGACGCAGCGACGCCTGCAGCTATGGCTGCAAGCCCAAGGAAGCGCGACCGTTCGGGAGCTTTGCGCGAAAGTTCAAGCAGACCCCATATCCCTCCTCCGACCGCCGTGATGATAGCGGTGTAGTAGGAACTCAGCAGGGCGAGGACCGTAATCAAACCAAAAGCGGCCATTCTGCCAGCGCTGGGGACCGCACGTAATCTGAGAAGCGCCAAAGCGACCAGTGGCAGGTAGAGGTTGAGGTATTGAAGCAGATGCAGGTTGGCCGGCGCTTGGAAGGGGCCGAGGCTGAAGCCGAGTCCGATCACGAAGGCCGGGAAGGCTCTGCTGCCCAGAGCCAGAAGCAGCCGCTGCATGGCCAATGCCGAGATAGGATAGGTCAGAAAGAGCGTCAGGTTCGCGGCCAGCAAGTTGTTCTGTGTGAGTTGATAGATCGGTGCGAACAAGATCTGGGTCGACAGGAGGTGCTCGCTGCCGGCGAGTTGCAACCTGGCTGGGAAGTTGATCGGTGCGTCGAATAATTGTGCTGGTTGCGTCGAGAGCGCCAGACGCACCCAGCCCAGAATATAGACCACTAGCGGTTCGTCGGCTGCGTTTGCGCCAACGCCGGAGGAGGTGTCGGCTACCGCGAGCCAGTGCCATGAGAGTCCCAAAAAAATGAGGGTATAGGCAAGACCCGACCAACCAGTATGGCTTAAGGAAATCCTGACGGTAGGAAACATGAAGGCC
>DLYX01000387.1 GCA_003447545.1 Deltaproteobacteria bacterium
GACGATTTGGAAATCGATCCCAATCGAGAGTTTTTCGGCCAGCGACTGCGCGATCAGCACGACCTCTGGCACGTTCTGAGCGGCTACGGCATGGACGAGGCCGGCGAAGCCGCGAACCTCGCCTTTTCAGTCTCGCAATTCCCCAACCCGGGCATGGCCTTCATCGCGATGGCCTCAGTCTTTGTCCAACCCAACCTAAAGACCGCAACCTGGGGACGCTATTTGTTCCAGGCCTGGCGTCGCGGGCGCACTCTGGCCAAAACCCTGCCTCAGGTCCGCTACGAAGAACTCCTGCCGCTGCCGCTCGACGAAGTGCGCCAGCGGCTCGGAATTCCCGAGCCGGCAGCCTTCCACCCGACCGGGATTGCGATCCTCAAGGGGAGCAAAGGCAACGCCGGCATGGGCGAAGTTGTGTGGGGATTCCCGAGCCGACCCGCGGTCGCCACAGCTGCTTGACGCATCAGGTCACTTTCGCCGCCAATCGGTCGAAAAACTGCCCTGATCCAGCCGTTTCGGGCTTGCCCAAACGATCGTTCGTTTATATCCTTCTGGATCCGCAACCATCCAACCGGTCGCGGCAAGGGAGCCTGCCAAATGAGCGAGTTAAGCGAAATCACCGCCGAGCGGATCATCAGCGACGATGCCTACGGCAACTTGGGGTACCCCTGGCGGGAATGGGACATCCTTCGAGCCCAATCCCCGGTTCACCCGTTTCTCGACTGGGACATTCCTTTCCACGCCGTCACACGCCATGAGGCGATCGCTCAGGTCGGGAAAACCCCGGAAATCTGGCAAAACGGACCCCGACTGATCATCGGGAATATGGAGGAGTCCACCGATCTCGATTTCGATCGACCGCCGACCCTGATCGAAATGGATCCTCCCATGCACGCTCAGCATCGAATGCTGATTGCCAAAAAGTTCACGCCACGGAATGTCCGGAAACTCCACCCCGATATCGAACGGATCTGCGGCAAAATCGTCGATGACCTTCTCGAACAGGGTGGTGATACGGAAGTTGATTTTGTCGACAGGGTTTCGGCCCCGGTCCCCATCGCCGTCATCGCCTGGATGTTGGGGGTTCCCGAATCGGATTGGGAATTGATCTTCGATTGGACCAACCAGCAACTCGGCAGCAACGATCCGGAGTACTCGGGGGAAGAGGACGCCAGCGTGGTGGCCACCCGCGCGCTCGTCGAAATGTTCACCTACTTCACCGGACTCGTCGAAAAACGAAAGAAGGATCCCAAGGACGATCTGATCAGCCTCTTCTGCAATGCCGAAGTCGACGGCAAGCCTCTCGAGCTGATTCAGATTCTCGCCTGGTGTCAGATCATCATGGTCGCCGGCAATGAAACCACCCGCAATGGCACCAGCCGCGGACTCATGGCTCTGATCGACAATCCGGACCAGCTCCATCTCTTCCAAAGCGATCCGGATAACCTGATGAAGCCGATGCTCGAGGAGATCCTGCGCTGGACCAGCCCGATCATTCATTTCGCACGAACCGCGTCCTGCGACACCGAACTTCAGGGGACCAAATTCAAACAGGGCGACCATATCGCGATCTTTTTCCCCTCGGCGAACCGCCAGGAAGATCTGTTCGCGGACCCCTACAAGTTCCGCATCGATCGGTTCCCCAACAACCATCTCGCTTTTGGCGTGGGAGAACATTTCTGCGCAGGCGCCCATATCGCGCGGCTCGAGCTCGAGATGATCTTCAAGCATCTCCTTCCGCGGATCGAAGAAATCGAGTTGGCCGGCGAACCCTCCCGACTGCACTCCAATCTCGTCGGGGGCATCAAACGCCTGCCGATTCGGTACCGACTCCGCGCCGCATAAAGAACTCCGCAAGCCCGGCCGCCGCGCCACAAGCGTAACGCCACGAGCGAAACGAGACCAGAGACCTAACCGATGCGCCGGGGCGTCCCACCGATCAAATGGGGCACCGAGTGCAGGCCCTCATCACGAAAACGCAGGGCCTGATCCAATCGCATCGCTGCGTTGATCAGACCGAGGTGGCTGAAGGCCTGGGGAAAGTTCCCCAGAAGCTCGCCACTCGACGGGTTAATCTCCTCGGCCAACAAACCAAGATGATTGGATGCATCGATATGCGCTGTGAAAACCTCCAGCGCATCATCGAGTTGCCCCTGCAGCGCCAGAGTCTCGGCCAACCAGAATCCGCAGAGGACAAAGGCACCTTCTTCCCCCCCGACGCCATCGTCCGCCCGGTAGCGGTGCAGGTAAGGACCGGTGGCCAACTCTCGGCGAACAAAATCGACTGTGGAGCGAATCAAGGGATGGTCTTCAGGGAGAAATCCATGCCCCGCCAGAAGGAGCAGGGTCGCGTCCGCACGGTCTTCGCCATAGACCGCGACAAAATGCTTACCCGTGCTGTCGAGCGCATTGGCACAGATATCGGCATGCACCAGCCGCGCTTCTTCCAGCCATGCATTATGCAGCGGCATATCGCCAAAAGCACGCGCGATACCCGCCCCTCGATCCAGAGCCAGCCAGCTCATCAACTTGGAGTGAGTATTCTGCCGCTTGCCATCCCGCGGCTCCCAGATTCCGTGATCTGGCTCTCGCCAAATCTGGCGCATCTCCTCCACGATTCGGCGCAACTTTCGCCAGGCTCGCACGGTGAGCGTCCCGCCAAAATGTTCGTAGAGATGAGCGGCATCCACGAGCGCGCCCGCCGA
>DLYX01000388.1 GCA_003447545.1 Deltaproteobacteria bacterium
AGGCGGGGGGCCCCGGGGGGGGACCAGGCAGGGGGCAGCTCGAAAGAGCTGCCCCCCTCTTGTTTTGCCACGCTGGGAAACATGCGAAAGCGTGTGGGACCGGAGCGCGTTCTGATCCCGAACGCATAAGCTCTCCCGGGGCGCATCCGCTACCCCGACCCGCCCGCCGCAGAGTCCCTGGCGGGAAAAATCAACGCCGATCAAGGATCGGCGCGACTGACGGGCTCTTCCAGCGTCCCGAACAGCCAATCGTACAACATCGTCAGAGTCGCGTAGTTGCCGCGGTTCATGTTCACATGATGCGCCGCATGGAGCGAAGTCATCCGGTCAATCGTCCTGAAGGGAAAATACGGAAGATCAACAAATGTGTGATTCAGAGTGTTTACCTGCGTGAATATCAAGGTCGCGATTGCCACGGCAAAAGCATTCAGTGGGCCGCCCGAAAGTGCCGCAACGAGCGGGATCGAACCCAGAAAAAGACAGAGCCCTATAAATGTCTCGAGCGGATGCACATAGAGCGCGTCGATATAGGTCGGCTTCAGTGCGCGGTGATGGAGCGCATGAATGCGGCGCAGGAGCCTTCCGTGAAACACAAAGCGATGCGTCAGATAGTAAAGAAAGTCGAAGAGCAACAGAACGGCCGCAATTTCGACGAGACTGGCCCAAATCGGCCGGGCTTCCAGATTCACAGAAAACGGCAGGATCGCAGCGTAGAAGACAAGGTTTGTTCCCAGACCTAGCCGAGTATTGATCTCGACCGCCTCCTTGAAGGATTTGCGAGCCAACTTCGGTCGATCGGCTTCCCGATTGAGCGTGCGCATCCGCTGAACCGCCGGCACTCGCAAAAGTAATTTGCTCCCGACCGTGGTCAGCACCACCAGGGTTGCCACAAAAGCAAGAGCTGCCTGCCAGTCGTAGGTCATATCCTCTATTCTCCGCTGAGGTTCGAAAACGTGAGGACTGAATTTGCCCCAACGACGCGCTGTTCGTCAAGCCCGATCGTGCCGCCCCAGGCCTTCCAATCCCATTCCCGCCCGAGACGGAGGCGATGCCCAACGTCTACCCGTCCTCACCCTGTTGCCGCAGGGAACGATAGACGCAGACCAATGCGAATTGACTCATTGGCCCGACAACCAACGATCCCGCGATCAAAAAAGCAACGCCGAGTACCGGTGCAGCTGGCTGACTCCACCTCGCCGTTCTTGTCCTAGGAGGCGACGCTCGCTTTGACCTGCACGGTCGAGCGGCGGTTCTCCCCGGCCCCCAGCGCCTCGTGGTAACGCTCTTCCAGCGCCGCAGTTTCCGGATCGACGGAGTCCAGCGTCCAGTCTTCCGTAGGAATGGGTTCCAAAACTTCGATGCGGACCTCACCGCGCCGCATGATGAAGCCGTCTTGGGGCAGGATCTCGCCGGCGTTGTGGATCACGATGGGGATGAGAGGTGCCCCCGTCCCGACGGCCACGTGGGCAGCGCCCTTCTTGAAGCGGCCCACCGCTTGGCCTTCGCTACGGGTGCCCTCCGGGGCGAGGGCCAGCCCCAGGCCCTGCTCGCAGGCCTCGACAGCGGGTCGCATGGCGGCCTCCGCGTCGCGGCCGCGGTCGCGCTCGACAAACACGGTGCCCACGAAAGCAAAGGCAGGCCCCAGCACGACGTTCTTGCGGATTTCGCTTTTGGCCACCGCGACAAAATCCTCCTTCAAGAGGGCGCAGACGAGAATCGGGTCGATGCCGCTCTGGTGATTGATCGTAAAAATGGCTGGCCTCACGCGAAGCCGCTCGACGCCCTCCACACGAAGGCGAATGCCCGCCGCCCGCGTGACATGGCGGCCCCAGAGCCGGGTGGCCCGATTGAAGCCGCGCCTGCGTTCGCCCGTCACCAACGCCGTAAAAACGCCGGCCGCAAGGCCGGGGAGTATGGCGCCGACGGCCAGGACCGTCCGCACGACGTCGCCCAGGGTGGGCGCCGGAGCGCCGCGATTCTCTCTCATGGGATTGGCCATACCCTCTGGGCAAGCCAGACGGTAGGAAACATGAAGGCCGTTTTTTCCCGAGCCATCCTCCGCCTCGTGCCAACCAGCGATTCCGTCAAACGCTGCTACTTGGTCCGCACCTCGTGACCGCGATCGCGAAGTGCATCGAGGGCCGCCGGCAGGCGCCGCGTGCCGATCAAGGAATCTCCGAAGAACAAGTCGACCAGCTCGGCAGTTTCGTCAATACGTTGCGGAAAGGGAACGGTCCCAGCGGCTTCAACGTGGGTTACATGGTCATATCCCTCCATGATCGCCAGCACGTGGTCCCCTTCAATGGTTGCAAAATACTCTTCCATCGCCGCCGGCGGGATCAGGAAGTCGTCCGTTCCGACCGAGAGAAACGTCGGGCTCGGCTCCTCGAGGCTCGAGCTTCCAAAAACACCCATCAACATCGTCGCCGGAGCGACAAGAAAGTTCGCTCCGATACGCTCATCCCGGCAACAGGGATGCCGATCCAGAGCCGTTGTCGTCGCTCCGCCGAGAGAGTGTCCGAGCACGCCGACCCTTGCACCATCGATGCGCCCTTCAAGCGGATCACCGCTCTGGCTAGCTGCTGCGAGCAACTGATCGATGAGGAACGATACATCTCCCGGTTGCGAAACCAGGTCCCCAATCGCCTGACTATACCCTCCCGGTGCCTGGTCATTCGTCAGCGGGAACCAGATTGCTGCCACGACCCAACCCTGCGCTGCGAGCTGTCGTGCGAGAATCTCGAACCGATCCGGATTCCCTCCGAATCCGTGCGCAAGCACCACCAAGCCACAGCCTGAGCCGCCACAGGGCACAGCAGCAAGGGACGTCGGTGCGTACCAGAGATTCGTCCGCACCGTGCGGCTCTCGGCTCCTGCGTAATCGCCATTCGCCGGCGTTCTGCGACTGGAATCTTCGAAGGTGCGGGACTCCGCGAGGACCTGCGCTGGGTCGACCTCGGAGGGGCCGGAAGAGGACTCACCGCAGCCAACTCCCATGACAGCCAGGAGGGCGGGAAGTATGGCTCCCAACCATCTTCGATCTGGAAAACGCTTCGCACGCGGCCCCGCCATCGCGGGGCGCAGGGGAACTGATGTCGTAAGTCGCATGCCCTATATCTCTTCATGACTCGACCCAGCTGTCAATTCCGTACCCGACGTTAGGAAACAGGAAGGCCCAAACCCGCTGCATCTCGCCAAACCAAGAGAATTCCGACGCAGCCGCACACACTCCCGCCTGCGCCAGTTAGCCGCAGCTCTGGGCAGGCGCAGAAATTCTCGAAGAAATCGCCAATGTGGCCACGAGGCGCCCGGGCCAGTGCGTTCGTACCGCCCATCGCCTTACGTCAGATCCTTTTGCATGACACGCCTCGTTTCTCCGAGATCTTGCATGCGTTTATTTTGGATAGTCCTGATCGCGGGCCTGGCGAATCTTGGTAATCTATTGTCCTCCGTCACGGCCCAAGCAAACTCTTCCAACAAACTTGGTTACAGTCCTATTTTTTCTTCGGGCTGTACCGTGGAAGAAGCTGGTAGCGCCTCAGAGCCCTCTACCATTCCGGTCACGATCGGCGGCAAGGTCTTTCGCCTGGTGCCAGATACCGGCAGCTCAAATCTCATCGTCGGTTCCAGCAAGTGCGAGGCGGAGTGCGAACTGAAGACGGTCTACCGCGGCCGGTTGATTCCACAGCCGACAGTCCCCATGAGGTTCGCTACCGGAGGCATGGTGAATCAATATGCCATTGATGAAATCGGCATCGGCGGCTTGGCCGTAACAAAGCCGTTTTTGGCATCCGTCAAAAATCTCAAGATCGGGGGAGCTTACGCGTATCCCCCCAAAGGAAGCTCTTGCTACCAGACGCGCGATGGGGTCATTGGACTATCCAAGGACTCGCGCAGATCGGCATCGCGCCCAAACCAGGTGGCGGAGGAACCATTCTTGGCGCCCGGGTCCTGAAGACAATGCGGGCGGACAACGCCGCGGCCGCACCGGACCGTGCCGAGAGCCTGCCGATGCTCCTCGGCCGGGATCTGTCCTGCCTCGCGGTAAGGGCGATCGGTAAACCAGCCCGTCTGTGGACTGATGCCCGTGAGCGTCAGCGTGGAGTCGGTGAGGGTCGCACCGTTTGAGGTCTGCACAAAGAGATACTCGGGTCCCTTATTGTTCGAGTCGCCACAGGAAGCGGCTAGGAGCACGACGGCTGCGATTAGAAAATATCTGGTTGTGTTCATGCGGGCACTCTCGTCGAAATTTGAGGTGGACTACAAACGGTAAAACTCTACGCCTGTAGAAGGCGCGCGGCAGCGCTGGCGTCGAGTCCATCACTTGGCCGTACATTCCAACTGGAAATCCCGCAGTCTCTTGTAGAAGTCTATCCGGTTGGGCTGGTGAACAAATCCATGCCACTCGCCGTAGTACACCACTTCGGGATCCCTACCCTCGGCCTCACCCGATTCACTTAGATCCCCCCAGACCACTTTGTTCTGCGCGCCGAAGAGATGGAAACGCATCGCGTCACCAAAGGCAGACATATCGGTCACCGGGGCCAAGGCGGCACCACATCGGTACAGCTCGGGGTTTTGGGCCAGAGCTATTGCCGCAGTTGGCTGCTCTGAGGGGTGATTTGTAGTGGTTGGTGGTACGTTGGCCGCGTATCCATCGCCTCCACGTCCCTGTCGGCAACCGTTACGCGAACTTAGCTATCGAGCGCTCGAAATCACTTCGATGGACTGTCGGCCGAGTGCGGTTCCTGTCGCTCGTGAAAGTTCGATCATCGCATTCTGGTAGCGAATGCGAGTCGCAAGGGCGGCGAGTCTCGCATCGCCGAGATCGTCGATCGCAAGAGCTACGTCGACAGCAGAGGGCAGTCCCGTCTGCAGCAATTGACGCACCCCCGCAAGATATTCCGGGCGATCCGCCGAACATGAATGGCGGCAGACAGCGGAGGCCCCGCGCGGCAGGTTGGGAGTTGCCGGTTGGAGGGGGCTTAGGCATAAAGGGCCTTCATGTTTTCGTCCGTCGTGAGATTGCGCTGTTGTCTAACGAAACTCTCGACATGAGCCTCGCCTCTGCTGCGATGCCTGAGGCCCCACGTTTCTATGTCTAGGTCATTGAGCTGAGGCACGAGGTCTATCAGGAGACCAAGTTTGCACGCGAGAACCCAGGATGGACTCCTGCGGAGGGAAGGTCGTGCTACTACGTCGGTCAGAGCGCCCACAAACCAGGGTGCAGGTATCGGCAGCACAAGGCGAAACCCGGAGGTGGGGCCGTATTCACATGCCAAGGCCCATTAGGTGCTGCCCCCAAAACGTATTGGGGTTCCAACTCTTTTGCGAGAGTGTACGGGGTCTGCTTGGCCACCGAACTCTATCGCAAACATAACCCGCTACCTTCTCGTGAACGCGCGGCAGAGATGGAAAAAGAGCTTGCTGAGGAGTTGCGTGCCGTAGGTCACGCGGTGTGGTGGAACTAAGGCGTCTTTAACTGAGTGGCAGAGCGGTTGGGTGGCTCGAAGCCGAGATCGAAGAGTGGATCCACACAAGGGCGCGCACAAAAAGCGAAACCTAGTGCGTGCACGCTGGTACCTAAGAGGCATTTGCGACTGTGGGGCCAAGACGCCCCAACAAAAAAAGCCCCGCA
>DLYX01000078.1 GCA_003447545.1 Deltaproteobacteria bacterium
ATCGAATGGCGGCCGCCCCGCTGCCTGGACACAAAACTGCTCGCCGCCGCGCTGGACGGATCCGACGCCGAATCCACTCTCGATGCTCTCGCCGCCCGCTTCGAGATACCGCTGGTCGATCGACATCAGGCTCTTGGTGACGCTCTGATGACCGGCGAGATCTTCCGCCATCTGCTTCCGGAGCTGGAGAACGCGGGCATCCGCACCATCGCGGATGCCGAAACTCGCATGGGCGGACAAATGCGGATTCGAAACCGTCAAGGAGACGAGGGCTGGTATGACAGAACCGCCCTGCCGCCACCCGATCCATGGCAAAGCGGACGCGATCGAGCACCGCTCGCCCGGCTCGATCGTTTTCTCTACCGCCACCGCGTGCGAGATGCGATGGCACCCAGTGTGGGACTGCTCCTGCCCCGACAAACGCTGGCGGATGCCATCCGCCAGATGGATGAGTCTCATTTAGGCGCGGCGATCGCCGGCGACGACGAACGGGGCCGGGCCGACGGCATTGTCACCGAACGCGACGTCATCGCCCTGCTCGCACGAGAAGGTGCCGCAGCTCTCGACCGACGCATCGAAGAGATCATGACCTCCCCGGTCGCCTCGATTTCGACCGAAGCTTTTCTCTACCGTGCGGTCGCCCGAATGCGCGGGTTGGGCGTCCGACGCCTGCTCGCGGTCGATGCCGCCGGTCGAACCGTAGGCCTCTTGCAACAACGAGATCTTCTCGGTGATCCCGGCACCGACGCGGTGGCGCTCGGAGAGAACCTTGCCGAAGCCAGCACCCCCCGCGCCTTGGGTGATGTGCGGCGCGGCCTGCCCGAACTGGTCCGTCGCCTGGTGCAGGATGGCGTCGACCCGCACGAGACCATCGCGGTCGTCGACATAGAAATGCGCGAGGTTCTGGCGCGCGCAGCCCGCTTTGCCGAACAGCGAATGGCTGCCGAGGGACTGGAACGCGCGCCCGTCCCATGGGCCGTTCTCTCCCTCGGTGCCGGCGGACGAGGCGAAGGTCTTCTCGCGCCCGAGCGTCATCACGCAATCGTCTACGAAGGTAATGAAAACGAGGAATCGATAGACGGCTGGTTTGAGCGTCTGGGGCGGCATTTATCCGATGTCCTCGACGAGATCGGCATCCCCGACATCCACCCCTCGCTCGGAGCAAGGCATGCAACCTGGCGGCGCAGCTATGCCGGTTGGCTCGCCGCGGTAGACCGTTGGGCACTCGGGAATCAGGCCCCGCATCCCAAGGCCATCGGCAGCTTTTTCGATGCGCGTCTGGTCGTCGGCGATGAGGATCTGGCAACCGACCTGATGCAAAAAGTGCGCGACTGCGGCGCAGAATCTCCGGCCATTCTGGCGACGCTTCTCAAGGCGGCCCAACCCAGCAGTCGCAAGGCCGAGACCATCGACCTCGAGGCCGAGGGCGAAACCGTCATTGCCGCTACCGCGCGACTGCTGGCAATCGTTCACCGGGTCGAGGAACTCTCGACCCCGCAGCGCCTCGCCGAAACCTGTGCCCGGCAGATGTTGTCCGGAAAGATCCGCGACGAAATCACCGAACTTCACGGACGTTTTCTCGGCTGGATCGTCGGCAGCGCCGACAAGGATGTGCTGGAAGGACGCACTCCGGGTCCGGTGCTCAGGCGCGCCGCCCTCTCCGCGCAAGGTCTGGCGGAACTCGAAGACGGACTCCTCCGCGCCGCGCGACTCCCGGATCTGGCGTTGAGCCTGCTCGACCCGGATCTGGCCAGAACGATCCGAGAGGCCTGAAAAAAGGGCGCGGGATATTTCCCGCGCCCTCGATCTTCAGCCTGGATTTGTCTGAACCCCGCACGCCCTTCCCGGAAGGCTCAGGGCATAGCCAGCTCAGGTCTTTTCCAGAATATGAATGGCGCAGGCCGAACCCAGGCCGATCACATGGGTCATACCCATTCGGGCGCCCTCGACCTGACGCTTACCGGCCTCGCCGCGAAGGTGGGTCGAGACCTCATAGATATTGGCGATCCCGGTAGCGCCGAGAGGGTGGCCCTTCGAGAGCAGTCCCCCTGACATATTTACCGGAACGCGGCCGCCATGGGCCGTCTCGCCTTCATCGATCAGGCGTCCGGCTTCACCATCCTTGCAAAGACCCAGGTTCTCATAGTGGAGGATTTCCGCTGTCGCGAAGCAATCGTGCAACTCGACCAGGTTGATGTCCTCAGGGCCGCATCCCGCCATCTTGTATGCGGCGGCGGCGGCGTTTCGTGTGCAGGTATTCACATCCGGCATGGTCAGATCACGATCGGTAAACGGATCGCTGGTCATCACCGATGCTCGCACCTTCACGGCACGGCCCAGGCCAAGCTCCTTGGCTTTTTTCTCCGAAGCAATCACTGCAGCAGCCGATCCATCCACATTCACGGAACACATCAATTTGGTATTGGGGTAGGAGATCATCTCCGCGCCCATCACCTCATCGAGCGGCGTTTCCTTCTGATACATCGCCTTTGGATTCATCGTGGAATGATGATGATTTTTCACTGAAACCTTGGCGAATTGTTCGAATGTCGTTCCATATTTGCGAGCGTGCTCCATCCCCGCTTCTGCAAAAATAGCGGGCATCGTCCCGGACCCCAGAAGTCCTTCCTTGGGAATCCCACCGCCGCCACCACCGCCGCCGAGAAGGCCCCGACCCATCTGCTCCACGCCAACCGCCAGAACCAGATCGTAGACTCCGGCTTTGACCGACAGCCATGCATCCCGGAACGCGGTCGCTCCCGTGGCACAAGCATTCGCGCAGTTTACGACCGGAATCCCGGTCTGCCCGATTTCCTGCAGGACGCGCTGGCCGACCATCGCATTCGCCTGCATCAGGTTACCCGACCACATGGCCTCGATGTCATGAATACTCACGCCAGCATCATCGAGAGCTCCCAATGCGGATTCGGCCGCAATATCCGCCACATCCCGATCGGGGAAACGGCCAAAACGAATCATATCGATTCCGAGAATATAGACGTCACTCATGGTTCTCTCCTCTTCAGGCCGCCAGAGGGCGGAAGAAGTAGCTTAAATAGCTGTTGCCTTCTTTATCCTTGCGACCCAACGCATCGGCAAAGACAACCTCGACCGGCATGTCGAATTCGACCTTGGCCGGGTCCGGTTCGACATCAATCAGATTCCCCTTGACGGTCCCACCGCCATCGAGGTCGACGATTGCCGAAATATAGGGCGTCTCGATCCCCGGAAACGAGCGGTAGACAATCGAGTAGCTGTAGAGCTTTCCGGTTTTGGCCAACGGGAATGCTTCCATCTCGTCACGTGTCCCGCATTTGCCGCATACCCGGCGCTCGCCAAGGTAGATCGCCCCGCAATTGCCGCAACGATGGCCCTCAAGGTAGGGTTCTCCCATCGAAGGAATTTTTAGAAACTTTACGACCGGCAGTGGCCCCTTCTGTTCTTCCGACATCGCCTACCTCATTGTTGTGGCTCGCCACGACGGAAGTGCCGTGACACCCGCTTGAATCGCATTGTTCCACGCGCTCTGCAAATTGCCGAGTCCTTGCCGGGACCCGGAGCGATCAGTCCCCGACCCGACCCAAAACCGTCGCGCGCTCGAACCATTCCAGCCGGGCCCGCCCCTGTGGGGGCAAATTCGCGCCGGAAATACAGGCAACGGCACCCTTGCGGAAATGTGTCCAGAAGCCGTCCGTATTCCCGGTGAGGAAAAGCGAGAGCAGAACCCCCATATCGGGCTCATGGCCGACCAGCATCAGGTCCGCGCGAGGGTCCAGTCCGGCGATCTTGGCGAGCACAGCCCGAGGTTCCACCCCGCAACCCAATTCATCCCAGGTTTCGCGCTGCCCCGGCGCCAGGACGTCGGCCAGCACCGCGGCGGTCTCCTGCGCCCGCCGGTAGGGACTCGCCACGAGAATCCCGGGGTGCACCCCGATCGTCCGGAGTCCCGTGGCCGCCGCGTGCATCTTGCGAACCCCGCCCGAGGTCAGCGCGCGGTCGAAGTCTGCTCCCGTCGAGCTGATATCTTCAGCCACCCCGTGACGAACCAAATATATCTGTCTCTCGGCCATGCCCCCTCATCGCATATTCACATGAAAAAGACAGCGGAAAGAGTTGAGTGTCTCTTTCGCTCATGGCACGCTCCGGCGATCCTTATGTCCAAATCTGATCCGAAGCCGCCCAATGCGACCGCAGCTC
>DLYX01000572.1 GCA_003447545.1 Deltaproteobacteria bacterium
ATAGCAGGAAAGTATGAGCGATTTCGGAGTATTACATGCTACATAGGGAAGCCCATGAAAAAGTTCTGCGGAAGTCTGTAGCCCTCGACGTCGAACCTGCGTATCTTGCTGGGACAAACCTTTCCCGATTCCGCCGGGACTTTGCCGGCTTTAATTCATCTAATATTCACTAGGAATTCCGTCCGATGACTACCAAACGCTCCCACGACCGCCCGAATGTGATCGTGGTGCTTCTCGATACCCTGCGCGCAGATCATCTGTCCTGTTACGGAGCGGCAAATCCAACGTCGCCAGAGATCGACCGCATTGCGCAAAAATCGACGCTCTATGAGAAGGCAATTTCCCCCGCGGCCTGGACGCCGCCGGCGCACGCGAGTCTATTCACCGGGACGTTTCCGTCCCGGCATAAGGTCGACCGAAGCAATTTGACCCTGGGCCCGGAACTTGACCCCTTGCCGGAAGTGCTCCAACGCGGTGGCTACCGCACCTATGGAGCATCCAGCAACTATTGGCTTTCGCGTGAAACGTCCTTCGATCGAGGTTTCGACGAATTCATGCATAGTTGGCAGATGGTCCAGACCAGCGGCACCAACGCGCCGCTGGCACGCCAACAGCGAAAGCAGGACCTTGGGCTCGATACGCTCCGCATGCCGGCCAAAAACCGGAGCCGATATGCTCAAGAAGCGAACCGCCTCTACGAGAAGGCGACCAACAAGCTGCGGAACCGGATGCAGGCCTACGATGACGGCGCCTGGCGAGTTGTCCGTCAGGCACGCCGATGGATGCCGCAGTGGGTCGAGCAGGAGCAGCCCTTCTTCGCGTTTCTCCATTTCATGGAGCCCCATATTCGGTATTCCGCACCCGGCGAATACCACCTCAGACATATGCCCAAAGGAGTCACTCCCCAACGTGCCGCAGCCGTCAATCAGGACCCGTGGAAATTTCTGACCGGCCAGACCGAAATGACGGAGGAGGACTTCGCAATCCTGGCCGGGCTCTACGATGGCGAGATCAGCTACGTGGACTCGCGAATCGGAGAACTCCATCGGATGCTGACTGATTCGGGTCTGATGGAAAACACGGTGTTTGTGATCACCAGTGATCACGGAGAAAACCTCGGCGAGCATGGTTTGATGGATCACGCCTATTGTCTCTATGACACTTTGGTCAATGTGCCGCTCATCATCCAGGGACCCGAGGGTTTCCCTGCCGGGCAACGCGTGAGCCGGCCCGTTCAATCCGCGGGACTCTTCGCTACCGTGCTGCGGTTGGCCGGTCTCGACGAGGATCCTGCCTGGCAGCAAGTGCAGGCAAGAGACTCCCTTCTGGCCAACGACGTGGCCCAAGGCTCGGCGGAGGAGCGCTATACGTTTGCCGAGTACCGCGAGCCCCAACCACCACTCGCCGTGTTGAAGCGTCGCTTTGATGGCTTCGATGGCGGCTATTTTGACCGTTCGCTCCGAATGATTCGGAATGAAAAACACAAGTATATTTGGACTTCCGACGGCTTCCCCGAACTTTATGATTTGGCAAAGGACCCGGGTGAATCGCAAAATATTGCGAATATTGAGCGGGAAAGAGCCGAAACGATGGCGCGGGAGATGGAAGATCGTCTCGGGAAATTTGAAGCCCCGAACTTATCCGACGAAGGGCTCGATCTCGACGACGACACCGTCAAGAAGCTCGAACAGCTTGGCTATCTGGCCTAGGCTTCAGAAGGAATCAATGCATGGCAATCTGGGACCGCATTATTGGAAGCACAGGCGATCAGGGACAACCTGATTCCACAGCGAAAGTCGCGCCCGCTCTGAGGCGACAGGAAGCCCTGCCGATGCTCGCGCAGGAGGGACTGAATAACTATATCATTGTCATTCTCGACAGCTGTCGCTTCGATGCCTTCCAGAAGGCCCGCCCCAAGACGATCATGCGTCTCGGCGAGCTCGAACGACGTTGGAGCTACGCCTCCTGGACAGCACCTTCGCACTACAACCTGCTTATGGGGCTGCTTCCACATCACAGCCCGCAACAGGTCTATGCGTCCGATTATTACAAAAAAGACTTTCTCAACTATCAAAAGCGTCTCGGGGTCGATGATATACAGTTCAAAAACATGGTTCCGCAGCTGTTTTTACCGTCCTATCTAAAGCATCGCCTCGGATATCGAACGAATGCTCTGGTATCCATGCCCGTCCTGAACCCACAAACCCTGCTCAACAAGGATTTCGATCATTATCAGCTGATGGACAAGCATAACGATATGGCTGCAATGCTCGACGCGATGGAGTTTCGCGAAGACCGCCCGTCGTTTTACCTTCTCAACACTGGCGAGACCCATTACCCGTACGCGTTGCCTACCGAAACCGAAAACGATTGGCCGAAAATTCATGGTGTCAACGGCGTCTTCAAGCACCTCGACGATCAGGTGGTCGGAGGCAAGCTGGTCGATGACGATGACGAGCCCGACGACTTCTTCGATCAACCGAAGTTGGACGAGCTTCGCCAACGGCAGATCGATACGATCGGGTATCTCGATACTGTTTTCGAGCGGCTTTTCGATACCGTGCCGAAAAACACCTTCATTACCGTCACGGCCGACCATGGGGAACTCTTCGGTGAAGAAGGCTACTTCGGTCATGGGCCCATAGCCCATGAGAAAGTCTATGAAGTTCCCTTCCTTGAAGGGAAGATCCGCTAGAGGAGATCTGTGTAAACGAGCCCTCGCGGGCAACGTCCAACCAGCTTGGCCGGGCAGTCCGCCAGAGAGAGACTCGGTTCCTCCAGCATTCCGAGCGCTTTTCGTTTATCGCCCCCGTAGACCATCAACACTGCAAGTCCGGTCAGTTCCAGCAAGCCTCGCGAGGCGGTGATTCGTCTAGGTGGCGGCTTGGGAGCATTGTCGACCTCCAGAAAGAGCCTGCCCGTCGTCAAAATGGCCGGGTGATGCGGAAAAAGGGAGGCGGTATGTCCATCTTCGCCTGCACTGAGGACCGCGACATCGAATCGCCCACCCCATTTTTGAAGCTCCGCCGCGTAAAGTGATACGCCACCATCGGCCGCGCCTTCTTCCCAGCGGAACGGGTGGACATGTTCGGGGAGCAACCGCCCGGATTGCAGGAGCGGGGCCACCAGACCGGCGTCGACAACCTGCCAATTGCTCTCCGGACTCGAGATCGGCAGCATTCGCTCGTCTGCCATGAAGATGTGGATCTTTCGCCAGGGAAGCTCCAAGGCAGCCAGATGAGCGAATACTCCAGCCACGCTGCGGCCGCCGACCACAGCCAGAATAGCGTGGCCACGGGCATAGGCAACCTCGGATAACGCGGCGCCGACTTCCTGAGCCGCAAGCCGATCCAGCTCTTCGCGTTTTCCGCGTATCAAAGATTCGGAGAGGAACCTACCATTCACCGAAGTTCTCCATCGTGTCCCACGGCGCGCAAGCAGGGAGGGGCGTACCTTGCTGCAGGAGCTCGATCGAGATGCCGTCCGGCGATCGAAGGAACGCCATATGGCCATCCCGAGGCGGCCGGTGAATCCGAACGCCCTTGTCCAAAGCCCTCTGACAAACCGTGTAGATATCCTCGACCCCGTAGGCCAGATGGCCGAAATTGCGGCCCCCGCCATAAGGCTCCGGATCCCAATTATACGTCAATTCGACTTGAGCGGCCTCGTCTCCGGGCGCCGCGAGAAAGACCAAAGTAAAGCGTCCGGCTTCAACCTCCACTCGTTGGACTTCCACCAGCCCCAGAACGCCGCAAAAAAAATCAAGGGAAGAGTCAAGGTCGGTCACACGCACCATTGTATGCAGATACTTCATGGCTCTCCTCTGCCGCACTCTCGCCGGTCGCGCAAGCCTCAACCAAAAAACCAGTGGCAGGCGGCCACGGCACCGAGGAATCCCGCAAAATCACCGGCAAGGCAGCAGTAAAGAGCGTGCCGACCGTCACGCACATTTGCGGCGCCAAAATAGAGAGCCAATACGTAGAAAGTGGTCTCTGTCGAACCTTGGAGTGTGCTTGCCAGGTATCCGGTAAAGGAATCCGGTCCATAAGTCGTAAGGGTGTCGCTCATGATCGCAAACGAACCGGAGCCGGAAAGTGGCCTGAGGATCGCCATCGGCAACACCGCCGCAGGCACGCCGAGCCGGCTGGTGATCGGGTCGACCACGCCAATCACCAGATCCAGAGCGCCTGACGCTCGGAACATACCAACCGCCACCAGAATCGCGACGAGATAGGGCACAATCCGAATCGCTACCTCGAGTCCCTCCTGAGCGCCAGCCACCATCGACTCGTAAACGCGAACACGACCGCGAATTCCGACCAGCAGCAGTCCGAGTATCAGGAGCGGAAAAAGCCAGGTTTGGGTAAGGCTTTGCAACACCTCTCCTGGTGTCGCGGTCGCGGCAAGTGCGCGCGCCTCACGCCAGATACCGGCGCCGGTCGCCAACAGGGTCAGCGTAATCAGAAACCTCCGTTTACGATCGGCGGGCACCCATGGCTCTGCAGCCAAAAGAGCCTCCGCGTTCTCGAGTGAAGCGGATTCCTCCGAGGATTCTGCGGGCATCGCAGCCATACCCTCGTCCGGGACAGGCGGCTCCGAGGACCGAAACCGCGGTACGCCACGCAGTAGAAAAAAAGTTCCGACCGCGACAACGGTCGAGCAGATCGCC
>DLYX01000165.1 GCA_003447545.1 Deltaproteobacteria bacterium
ATTCGGTCAAAATAGCGCCTGACAAAAAGGCCGGTGCCCACGGAGCCTCCGAGGGCGAGGGTCAGATAGCCCACGATGAAGGCAATGGAGGGAAGGTTGTCGGCCGGTTGGAAAAACCAGAAAAGGGTCAGGTTCGTCGGCACGTAGAAGGCATAGGGTACGGCAATCCAGGCCACCCACTTTTTCATTTTCCAGAGACCAAAAGCGTAGGTCAGCAATAGCGCGGCAAAAGGCAGGCCGAGCAAAAGATTTGTGGCGGAATCGTGGAAACGATTGCCGAAAAAGACAAAGCCGCTGATCGGATTTCCCTGAGCAATTTGGAGGACCTTCGTGGCGTTCGAGATGGCGAGCGCGACGAAAAGAATCGACATGATTGTCAAAAATAAAGGTCTTTTGTTTGCCATGAGCTTCCCTATATTCGGATCAATGCATCGCTGATGCGGTTGGCAGCGACCTTCTGTTTGGCCCGACCTTATGGCGCGTTAGGCAACTTGTCCAGCCGCGTAGCCACTTGACCAGGCCCACTGGAAATTGAATCCCCCAAGGTGGCCGGTCACGTCGACAACTTCGCCGATAAAGTAGAGCCCGGGGTGCTCTCGGCATTCCATGGTTTTCGACGAGAGGGCCTTGGTCGAGACGCCGCCGCGGGTCACTTCCGCCGTGCGGAAGCCCTCGCTGCCGGCTGGTCGGCAACGCCAACGGTGGATTCGATCGATCAGTCGCTCGGTATGGTGGGCCGACAGGTGGGCGAGGGTGCCGTCATAACCGGACTCGCCGACAATCCATCCCGCCAGTCGCGCGGGCAGTTTGTTTTCCAGAAAGTTCAACAGGTGTTTGCGAGGTGTTTCTCGCCGACCCTGTTCCAGTTCGGCGGCGAGATCCTGCTCAGGAAGCAAATCAATCTCGACGCTATCCCCCGCGGACCAGTAGGAGGAAATCTGAAGAATGGCGGGCCCGGATAATCCGCGATGGGTAAACAGCATCCCTTCCTGAAATTGAGCTCGCCCGGCTGTGGCTTGGACCGGTAGCGAGATTCCGGACAACGTCGAGGTTTCCTGCAGCAGTTCGGGAGCAAGCGTCAGCGGGACGAGAGCGGCCTCCGGCTTGATCAGGGGAAGGCCGAACCTGCGGGCGATTTCATAGCCGAACCCGCTGGCCCCCATCTTCGGTATGGACGGACCTCCGGTGGCGATCACGGCGGATTCGCAACGCAGCGTTTGGTCAGCAAGCAGGATTTCGAAGTCCGTATCGGTGCGGCGGATATTCTGGACATCGGTATTGCACTGAATCTCCACATGGCCCGTTTCCTTGCAGGCCTCGAGGAGGAGATCGACAATCAGGGCTGCCCCCCCACGCTCTGTGCAGAATAATTGCCCCAACTTTTTCTCATGCCACGCGATACCGGCGGCATCGACCCGGTCAATGAAGTCCTGAGGCGTGAAACGTGCGAGGGCGGAGCGGCAAAAGTGTCGGTTGTCGGAAAGAAAGTCATCCGGCCCGCAATAGAGATTGGTAAAATTGCAGCGACCACCACCGGAAATACGAATTTTGGCCCCCGGCGCGGGGCCGCTTTCCAGGACCCGGACGTTTCGGCCACGGCGCCCGGCCTCGATCGCGCAGAGCAATCCGGCGGCGCCGGCGCCTAATATGATGACGTCGGGGTTGGCCACCCCTTGTTGGATAGCGCAAATGGTCGGCAAATTGGAGTTGGTGCCAGCGCGGCGGTCAGTCGCGGTTCTCGTTGAGCGCTCCCTCGCCGGTAGTTTCGCGGGATTTCTCGAGGAGCCGGCAAGTTTTCGTTTTTTTGGACGAATGTCTCGCGACAACGCTCGTAGTTTGTTGGCTGCATCCGTTAGAGTGGCGTCAGAATGAGTACCGACACCCCATCTCGGCAACCGTTGATTTTCTGGCACTGCGGGATGATGCGGACGGGAACGACTTATCTGCAATCTTCTGTATTCCCTTTTTTCGAGGGGCTCGAATATATCGGCAAGGATCAGTACGCGAACAGATTGCAGATTGTAGCGGCAAAGCGTGAAAAGCGATTTCTGGTTTCCTACGAAGTCTATCAAGGTGATCGTGGTGCGGAAGAAATTCGAAATTTCGCGCGGGCCTGGCCCGAGGCCCGTCCGATTCTGGTGCTTCGAAAGCAGGGCGATTGGTTGCGCTCCGAATACAAGCGACTTCTGAAAAACGGTGTTGTCCGACAATTCTCGGAGGTCTGGGACCCCTCGAACGCGGACGCCGTCTATCAGCCGTCCGATCTCTGCCTGGCCGATCGAATTGCTTGTCTCGAGAAATCCTTCACCAGCAAGCCGATCATCCTATTCTACGAGGATCTCCGACAGGACGGTCTCGCCTTCGTACAAGAGTTGGCCCGGATCACCGGAGCTGCATTTCCCGAAGAGACCGTGGGGTTGGCGCCCAAGCATGTTTCTTATAGCGATCGCGAACTGCGAGCATTTCGTGCCGTCACCAAGTTTATTACGTTGCGGCGTCGGGCGGCTTTCAAACCGGTCGTGGCTTTTCAGGTGCAGCGCCTCTTCCGCGACTTCGTGCGCTATCTGGTGCTCTACGGGTCTCGGATCTTGCCAATGGGCGAGGCTCCGCTGGTCCCCGAAGAAACACTGGGGGCCATCGACCGCTACTATCGGGTGGATTGGGAGCGTTGTTGTCGCGAGGCCTCGAATGAAGGCCGGGCGCAAAGTCGTGGTTGACCGCGGGTCCAAAGGGACTCGATCCCGAATGCTCATTTGCTAGACTCGACCCGAGGCCGCGAGACATGACCGAGAGCGTAGAACCCAAAATTTCCGTTGTTGTTCCGTTTTTTCAGGAAGAGGATGTGATCGCACCTTTTTTTGAGGAACTTCTCTCGGTTCTGGATGGACTGGAGTGTCCGTGCGAAGTAGTCGCGGTCGACGACGGATCCAAAGATGCCACCTTCGCTCGTTTGGCGGCGGTCCGCGAGGGAGATGCCCGGGTGCGGGTGGTTCGCTTTCGGCGCAACTTTGGGCAAGCCGCGGGAATAGCGGCCGGTTTTGAGCACGCCCGCGGCGAAATTGTCATCACTTTGGACGGCGATATGCAAAATGACCCGGCAGAGATCCCGCGGATGCTGGAGGTTCTGGAAGGGGGAGCGGATGTCGTTTCAGGTTGGCGACGCGAGCGGGAGGATTTGTTCGCTACCAGGATTCTGCCTTCGCGAATCGCCAACGGGATTATACGCCGGGTGACTGGTGTGAACCTTCACGATTTCGGCTGTGGGATCAAAGTTTACCGCGCCGAGATCACTCGCGGCATTCGTCTTTACGGCGAGATGCACCGTTTTCTGCCGGCACTCGCCGCCGACCTCGGTGCCGAAGTGGCAGAACTACCTGTCAATCATCGTGCACGCACGATTGGGGAATCGAAATATGGTCTGTCGCGCACTCTGCGCGTGGTTCTGGATCTTCTGACGGTGCGCTTTCTCTCCGGTTACGCGACCCGGCCGATCCACTTTTTCGGATTTCTGGGACTCCCCTCGTTTCTCGGCGGTCTTCTGATGCTGCTATGGCTCGGTTTCGAGCGCCTCTTTCTCGGGGTCGAGTTGGGGAACCGTCCCCTCGTTTTGCTCGCAATCTTTCTTTCGATCACCGGTCTTCAGTTTTTGACGTTTGGCTTGCTTGCCGAAATGATGGCGCGAACTTGGCACGAATCTCAGGACAAGACAGTTTATGTCGTCCGGGAAATCCTTGAGTAGAGCTGGGTTGAGGTGTTGCAGCGTCAGCATTTGCAGGATTACTTCCTGATCAATGGATGCTTTGTCCTGATATCGGTCATCGGATGGCTCTACTGGGGCGATCCGGATTTCCTCGGTGCGACGCAACGGTTTCTGAATCTTGGCGATTGGCGGCCGCTGGTACGCGCCTTTTCCAACTTTTCTCTCTATGGATTCTACGCGCTGTTCGTGGCAGCGTTTCTTCGGAGCTATCGGAGCTATCGGAGGTCGGACCTCCAGAGTCGTCGCGTCGTTCAGGCCTACCTGGTTGCCGAAATCCTGGGTGCCGGAATCATCGCCCGATCGCTGAAGATGGTACTCGGTCGCGCGCGGCCGGATGCCGGTCTTGGAGATTCGTTTTTCGGATTTGAGTGGAGTCCGCAATTCCACGCCTTTCCTTCGGGGCATACAGTGGATATCTGGATCTGCGCTTTTTTCGCCGGGATCCTGATCCCTCGTCGCTGGTTCTGGATCGGTTCGGGTCTTGTGGCTGTTCTGGTCAGCCTCAGCCGGATGAGCATGAACGCGCATTGGCCTTCGGATGTTCTCGCAGC
>DLYX01000246.1 GCA_003447545.1 Deltaproteobacteria bacterium
ACCGGCCGCGTGCAGAAGCCTTCAAATAGGCTCAGGAAGAGAACATCAATCGAGTCACCCACTCGGCCACGACGGCAGGCCGGTCGGACCCCTCGACCTGAACGGTCATTGTGCGCATGGTCTCCAGCGAGGTTCCCTTCAACGTCACGCGAGAGAGCATCCGGTGGACGCGAATCTTGCTGCCAACAGGAACCGGACTGGGGAAACGAACTTTGTCGAAGCCGTAATTGATCCCCATGGTTATGCCATCATAGCGTCCTGGCTCGGCCGTATTCGGCGTCAATGCGTCGAGGTGCGTGAGCATCGAGAGGGTAAGAAACCCGTGGGCAATCGTGGTGCCGAAAGGCGTGGCCTTGGCCGCCTCCGGGTCCACGTGGATGAACTGATGGTCTTCGGTCACATCGGCGAATTGATTGATGCGATCCTGAGTGATCTCCATCCATTCACCGGTAGACTCCTCGGTTCCTTCGACGGCTTTCCACAACTCATAGGCTTTCGCAGCGGCACTATCGGACATAATCGCTCTCCTTTTTTGTCCCGGCCATGCAAGAGATCGCCCGGGCTCACAGATATATTCAGAACTCTAGACGTAACGATCCGAGACCAGATCGTCTAGAATCATCCCAGCCTCGAAAATTGATCAGAAGTGCCAGGGAAAGCGCGAGAAGTCCCGCGGACGCTTCTCCAGAAAGGCATCCCGCCCCTCTTCGGCCTCGTCGGTCATATAGGCAAGACGCGTCGCTTCGCCGGCAAAGACCTGCTGTCCCACCAAGCCATCATCGATCAGATTGAAGGCAAATTTGGCCATCCGCTGCCCCGTCGGACTCTTGGTATTGATCTCGCGCCCCCACTCCAGCGCGGTATTCTCCAACTCCGCATGAGGGACCACTTCATTGACCATCCCCATCTGATGGGCCTCGGTCGCTGAATAGCTGCGCCCGAGAAAGAAAATCTCGCGAGCTCGCTTCTGGCCCACCTGTCTCGCCAGATACGCCGAGCCAAAACCGCCATCAAAGGAAGCCACATCCGTATCCGTCTGCTTGAAAATCGCATGCTCGCGCGAAGCGAGCGTCAGGTCCGCTGTGACGTGCAAGCTATGGCCACCGCCAACCGCCCAACCGGGCACAACCGCGATCACGACTTTCGGCATCATGCGCACCAGTCGCTGGACTTCCAGAATATGCAATCGCCCGGTCTTCGCGGGATCAATGCTCGCTGCATCGTCGCCTTCGGCGTATTTATACCCGTCACGGCCGCGGATCCGCTGATCCCCACCTGAGCAGAAAGCCCAGCCGCCATCCTTTGCCGAGGGGCCGTTGCCCGTCAAAATCACGCAGCCGACATCGGTCGACATCCGCGCATGGTCGAGCGCCCGGTAGAGTTCATCCACGGTCCGTGGACGAAAGGCATTGCGCACATCGGGCCGATCGAAAGCAATACGGACCGTGCCGTGCGCATGGGCGCGATGATAAGTGATATCGGTAAAGTCGAAGCCGGGGACTTCTGCCCATAATTTTGCATCAAACGTCTCGGAAACCATTCCGAGATCTTAACCGGAAGATGTCGATGCGGCGAATTACCTCTCGAGGCGGCAAAGACCGCCTGTCGATGGCTTCAGACCTGCTTCAGCTTCCAACGTCCGGTACGGAACCAACCGATAATCAGGACCGCCTCGAGCACAATCGAGACGAACATGGCTGTCCAGACCCCATCGAGGCCATAGCCCAGAGGCACCGCCAAAGCCCAGGCCAGAGGAAGCTTGATCGGCCAATTCGAGATGAAGGCAGCCAACATGGGCGCGCGAGTATCGCCGGCGCCGTTCATCGCCGCCACCAGAGGGACCGTTGCCGAACTCGCCCACATGCTGACTGCGAGAATCCGCAAGAAGCTGCTGCCGATCGAGACCACTTCGGGCGAATCGTCGAAGAAGGCGATGAACTGCTCTGCCACCGATCCATAAAAAATCATGAACACAAAACCCAGCGCAATCGAGATTCGCAGACCACGACCCACCGCACGGGCAGCCTGATCCGGAAGTTGTGCGCCGAGATTCTGGCCCACCAAAGTCGCGATCGCCGCGGTCAGCCCGGCCAGCGGAATCCAGTTCAGATTAAAGGCCCGCAGAGCCACTCCGAAAGCCGCAACCGATGCATCGCCAAAAGAGGCGATCACGCGCAACAGAATAAAAGTCGAGACCGGGCGGGCCATCATTGATATACTTGCCGGCACACCGATCCTGATAATGCGCGCAAACTCGGAGATTTTAAAACGCAGTCGCGCGCCCGAAGGCCGTGGAAGCGGCCAGGAGCGCCACCAGCTCCACGCGACAAAAAAACTCATCCCGAAGACGTGCGCCACAATATCCGCAATCGCCGCCCCCGGAACACCCAAACCCAACCATCCGATGTCGACACCGAAAAGAAATTCTTCGCCGGGAGCAAAAATAAACAGCGGATCAATCACGACATTGATCGCGACGGCACCTACGTTGATCCACATCGGTGTCTGGGTATCACCCGCCGCTTGGTAGGCGGCGCCCATCGCCATCCCGAGAAACATCAGGACCTGCGAAAAAAGCGAGATCGAAAGATAGGGGATGGCCAGCGAACGGACCTCCTCACTCACACCGAAAAAGCCGATCGCTGCCGGAGCGATCCACGGCGCCAACCCGAAAAGAACAAGGCCCATGCCCACGCCGAGCGCGATCGCATGCATCGCGGCGAACCACGCCCCTTCGCGATCACCACTCCCGACACCGCGGGAAACCAGCGCCACGGTTCCGGTATGAACCACTTGCGTAAAACCGAAAAGAATAAAGAGCACATGGCCGCAGAGGGAGACCGCGGCGACAGCCGTCGTTCCGAGGTGGCCGATCCAATAGAGATTCGCGACGAGGAAGAGAGCGATTGTGGAGTTCGACAACGCTACGGGCCAACCCAAAGCCAGAATCTGACGATAGCCGGATCCCGGACCGGACCAATCTTCTGTACCGTCCGGTTTCGCCTCAGCCATAGATGGCGGTCTTAGCCTGCTTTACCCCCGAACAACAGACGAGAGACGAAAGGAGTTTCTACAAACGAGGACGCAACTTCGGATCAGGAGCCAAAATAGGCAAAGCTTTGGGCGAGGAAGACCGGATAGGGAATCGGACTATGCTCTGAAGGCTGGTTCTGGGCCAGCACGACCCCGACAACGCCCTTCTTCGGACTCACAAAAAAGGTTGTCGCATAATAGCCCGACCAGAAGAAATCGCCGTCCTCATCGATCATCGGGGACGCGTCCGCATCAACCACTACGGCCAGGCCGTAGCCCCAGCCGAGGCCGTCGATGCCCTCCTCGACCAAAACGCCCTCGGTGATATGAGCTGTCGTCATCTCGCGGACGGTGCTGGCGGAAAGGATCCGGGTCCCATCGTAAGCCCCGTCATTCCACAACATCAGAGCGAATCGAAGATAATCGCCTGCTGTGGAAACCAGTCCGCTCCCGCCGGGTGTCCAGAAGGGCGCATCACTTGCGGGCATCGGCACCAATCCCAGCTCCCCATCAGCATTTTGAGTATACATCGCTGCAATCCCCTCGCGCCGGTCGGTCGGCGGGAGGAAACTGGTATGCTCCATCCCCAGCGGCAAGAAGATCTGGTCGCGGAGAAACTCGTCAAAAGGCTTGTTGGCCGCGACCTCCACCACGCGGGCGAGAACGTCGGCGGACCAACCATATCGCCAGCGCTCACCGGGTTGTTCATAGAGAGGCGCGGACAAGAGACGCACCACCCGATCGCCCAACGAACCCGATCCGGCATAAATATCATTCGAGGCCCAAACCCGACCGAGGTCGGAATCCTCATCCTTGGCTCCGATACCGGATTGGAAC